>NZ_FQYM01000002.1 GCF_900141705.1 Fibrobacter sp. UWP2 | reverse complement strand
AAAAGAGCATGAAACTACTTGACAATGAAGCGCTAATAGCCTAGATTTACACCAGTTGGAGACCTGGATTTTCAACTAAAAAAGGGACAAATTCGCATCCGTCAGGCAAGATTTGGTAGGCGTAAAGGTACGTCACCTGCGGAAAACTCTTTTGCAAGTCGTAGAGTCCCTTTTCGACTTCGGCATAGCCCTCAGCTGAGCGCCCTTCGGCAAGGTAGGCATCAACACGTTCAGGGTCAATCAAAATGGCGGCAGCATCCACCACACCCTGACCCACGGCCGTGTAGTTCCTAATCGCCACATCTCGGTATAGGAAGAATCCAATAGAACAAGCGACCGCGCCCAGCAAAATTTCGGCAATCACGACAATGACAATCACCTTGCGAAGTAGAGTGTGCCTCACGTGGACATCACTCGAGTTGACGAGTTCTATCATGCGGTACGAAGGCAGGCACTGCAGTTTGACCTTTTGCGGGAGAGCGCGATAAATCCATAGGGCCATGACCACCACAGCCGCTTTATCAACGACGTCCAAAACGAAATCAGCGCCCAACTGGGCCGAAAACTGATTGCTTACGCCATGGGCAAAGAGCCAATGGGCCAATGGAGCAGAGAATCCCTCCCCAAAAGAAAACCCGAACAGGAACCAGGTCAAAACGGAACCGAGACCGCCACCCAAAACGGCAAATACAAAAATGACAAAAATCGTCTTGTGAACATGCTTGAAATAGCGCTTGGTATGGAAATGGGAGGCGCACACGGCTATGAGAATGCTGATAATACCATAGTAAAGGGTGACCGGCGAGTAAATGCTGTTGATGACGTTTGAGAAGAATCCCACCAATATGGCAGGGATTGTGCCGCCCAGCATGGCTACGAGAATACTGCCCACGCAGTCCAAATAAAGGGGTATTTTGAAGTGGATGGCGAAATTAGCCAACAGAAAATTCAGGACGATCCCGCCGGAGACCATCGCTAAAAAAATCTTGAACCGCCAAAAAAGATTCGAATTGAGCTTTTTCATATGAACCTTTTTTTGAGAAATATAACAAAAACTAAATTGAATTATTTTATTGTAGCAAGAAAATCGCTTTTTCGTAGGTTTTTGTCACAGGAAATAGGCGGTAAAGTCAAACCGCAGGTTCCAGAATTTCATCGGGGACGCCTCGCGATAGGCGGCCCCCTTGGTTATTTCGACGATTCCCTCCCTTTCGATGCGGGTCATATCAAAAACAAGACGTACCCCAACGGTGAGCTTGTCCTGGTCCGTTTTCACAGGGATTCCCGTACCCAGAACAAGCGCCCAGCCCAACCGTTCCGCATCAAAATCAAAGGAATTCTCCCCCGCCTTGTCTTCTATCACCCCGTCGAGAATCAAGTTGAACTGCGCGCCCGCCTCCAGATAAAAACTTGGCGACGGCAAAACGCGGACCACCACCGGGAATACAAAACTATACACATTCAGGTCGTACAACGTTTTATCGCCATAGGGGTCCTCTGGCGGGAGGCTGTAAACATCCTGCTCCAGAGTCATAAGATTATACCTGTAACTGGCCTCGCCGACGAAGCCGACAAAAGAATTCAGGCGATACCAATACGACGCCCCGAGTTCCACTCCAAACCCCAGCCCGCCGCCAAGGCTAGATTTTTCGACACCGTCCCTTGACGAACCAAAAACACCCTTTACCGGGACGTCGTCCCACACGGCTCCCGCCAACAAAGAAATATGTCCACCCAAATAATGCGTTTTTTCGAGAGAGCCTTCTGCGAAGGCGATTGATGCAAACAGCAGCGCAAACAAACAAAATCGAAAGAACTTCATCTATTCCTCTACTTTAAATATAATCTATTTTGTAACAACTCATCTTTTTTTTAGATTTAAAGAAGGTTGAGGACTTTGACATGAAAAATTTATTCCGTCGCATCAGCGTATTCGCTTGTTCCGTATTCTGGGGGAACGGAGCAAAAATCGGAAATCCCGTCAAGTTTATCCGCAAGTACTGGGCACAGTTGCTCCTTTCTTCCATTGCCATACAGACAATCGCCTGCGCATACGGCGGCGAGGACCCGTACGACTATTCCGATGACTGCGACCCGGTATTCGACACAGAGAAATTCACGAACGAAGGCTATACCGACTGCGAAAAGCAAATCGTCGAACAGGCACTAATCGCAAAGGACCTGCAAGACAACCTGGGCAAGCGCGATGACGCCACCCTAGAAGCCTGGAACGAGGTACGCCAGAAAATCAGCGCGATTGCCGAAACCTGCGACATGAACAACCTCTATATGGAAGGTTCACTCACGTCCCTATACTGTTCGGACGGCAGAGTCCTTATTCCTAAGTAAAATTCGCGTGAGCACCTGGCGGTGCAAAAAATCAAGCCTTTGAAAACCTGCTCAAGAACTGTGCCAGGCGTTCGTTGCCCGATTCACGGAACACGTGGTCGGGGGTTCCCTGTTCCACGATGACGCCGCCGTCCATGAAGATGACCTTGTCGGCCACATCGCGGGCAAAGGCCATCTCATGAGTCACGATGACCATGGTCATCTTGTCTTCGGCCAGTTTTTTGATAATCTTGAGCACTTCGCCGGTGAGTTCCGGGTCCAGCGCACTCGTCGGCTCGTCGAAGAAAAGAATTTTCGGGTTCATCGCGAGAGCGCGGGCAATGGACACGCGCTGCTGCTGGCCGCCGCTGAGTTCGCAGGGGTAAGAGTTTTCCTTGCCCTCGAGGCCCATGCGTTTGAGCAAGAATCGACCCATGGCGCGGGCGTCCTTGCGTTCATCACCCAACACGCGCACCGGAGCGAGGCAGATATTCTGCAGCACCGTCAGGTGCGGGAACAGGTTGAAGTTCTGGAACACGAGCCCCGTAGAAAGGCGAATTTCGCGTAACGTTTTCGCCGGCGCGTACTTGACTGCCGGGCCCTTCGCCGAATCACTCGGCACAACCATGTCCTTGCCGTCGACCTGCACAAAGCCGCCGTCAACCGTTTCAAGCTGGGTAAGGCAGCGCAACAGCGTACTCTTACCGGAGCCGCTGGGACCGATAATCGAGAGCACCTCGCCCGCCTTCAGGTCAAACGAGATATCCTTGAGCACATGCAAATCGCCAAAGGACTTCTTGACGTGTTCTACCTTGAGGATCGGCGCAGATTCGTTCACGTTTTCCATTCCACGCCTCACTTATAGTAATTGAGCTTGCGTTCCACGTAGGCAAAAAGCACGCTCAGCAAAAGGTTCGCCACATAGTAGAATACGCCCGCCACGAACAGCGGGTAAATGCTCGCGTAGGCGGCCTGCTGTTTCTTGGCCAGCGCAAAAAGTTCCGTCACCGCAATCACCTGCGCAAGGGAAGTATCCTTCACTAGGGTAATCACTTCGTTCGCGCTCGCGGGTACCACGCGCTTTACCACCTGCGGGAGAATGATGCGGAAAAACGTCTGCGTGCGGGTCATGCCCAGCATGTAAGCCGCCTCGTACTGCCCCTTGGGTATCGACTGGATACCGCCGCGGAAAATCTCGGCAAAGTACGCCGCATAGTTTATCGAGAACGCCACAATTACCGCCGGGAAGCGGTCAAACGAAAAATCCACGCCCGCATATTCGCTCAGGTAGTAGGAGCCGAAATAAATCGCCACAATCTGGAGCAGCAAAGGGGTGCCGCGCATTACCGAGATGTAAAACGACACCGGGTAACGCACCACGCGCCACTTGCTCATCTTGAGGACCGCAATGAGCAGACCCAGCGGAATCGAGAACAAAAGCGTCAGGCCGAATATGGAGAGCGTCGTGCAGAAGCCGCCCCAGAGAATCGGGAGTAAATTGCTCAAATCAGACATGGAACCGCGCGCCGGCCGTTACTTGCCGAACCACTTGGCAGAGATTTCGTCGAACTTGCCGTCGGCCTTCATGGCGGCCAGGGTGGAATTCACGGCATCACGCAGGGCCTGGTCCTTCTTGCGGAAACCCACGGCATAGACTTCGTCGGAGAGGCCTTCTTCGAGCACCGTGTAGTCCTTCGCGTTCGTCACAATCCAGTACTTGGCCACGATTTCGTCCAGGAACACGGCGTCGACACCGCCCTTGTCCAAATCCATGAGCGCCGTCTGGTTGTCGTCAAACGGAACGATTTCCTTGGCGGCCTTGCCCGCTTCGGAGGCATCCAGGAGCTTCTGGGCGGTAGAGCCGTTCTGCACGGCAATCTTCTTGCCGGCAAGTGCCGCGAGATTTGCAAGAGCCTTGTCCTTCACCGTGAAAATCATGCGGTTCTTGAGATACGGGTCGCTCAGGTTCATGGCCTTTGCGCGGGCGCTGTCCACGCTCATGCCGTTCCAGATGCAGTCAATTTTGCCGGTGTTCAGTTCCTGTTCCTTAGCATCCCAGGAAATCGGCTGCGTCTTGAGCTTCACGCCCAGGCGCGCACAAACTTCGGTGGCGAGGTCGATATCAAAACCCACGATGTTGTTGTCCTTGTCGCGGAAACCCATCGGCGGGAAGGAATCGTCGAGACCGAGCACAAACTCGCCCGCCGCCTTCACCTTGTTCAGGGATTCATCGGCCTGAGCCTTGGATTCCGCCTTCTGGTCGTTGCAGGCAGAAAGAACCGCGGCACACGCAACCGCCGCAAACATCGCAAGAATCTTTTTCATAAACGCTCCTTTTTCATTTACAAGAGAAATATAGAAAAAGGGCCGCATCGCTGCGGGCCCTTTTATAATGTTGGTCTGGATCCTATCGGGGCTTCGCCCCTCCAGGATGACACAGGAAAGGTCGGTGAGCCTGCCGAACCGACTATTCAGTTCACTTCGGCAAGCTCAGTGAACTTACTAGTCTTTGCCGTACACCTTTTCGGCGTAGGTCACGGTGGCGCCGAGGTATTCGCGGTTCATCTTGGCGATGTAATCCACGGTGATACCCTTCGGGCATGCGGCCTGGCATTCGTAAAGGTTCGTGCAGTTGCCGAAGCCTTCCTTGTCCATCTGGGCGACCATGGCGAGCACACGCTTCTTCGCCTCGACCTTGCCCTGGGGCAAGAAGCTGAGGTGAGAGACCTTCGCAGATACGAAGAGCATTGCGGATGCGTTCTTACAGGCGGCCACGCAGGCACCGCAACCGATACAGGCGGCAGCGTCGAAGGCGCGGTCGGCATCGGCCTTGGGAACCGGAATCGTGGAAGCTTCAGGAGCGGCACCGGTGTTGACGGAAACGAAGCCGCCAGCCTGGATGATGCGGTCGAAAGCGGTACGGTCAACGGCGCAGTCACGGATAACCGGGAATGCGGCGGCGCGCCACGGTTCGATCACGATGGTGTCGCCATCCTTGAACTTGCGCATATGAAGCTGGCAAGTGGTGGTCGCATGGTCAGGACCGTGCGGCATACCGTTGATGACGAGAGAGCACATGCCACAGATACCTTCGCGGCAGTCGTGGTCGAAGGCGAAGCCTTCCTTGCCCTGCTTCATCTGTTCTTCGTTCACGATGTCGAGCATTTCCAGGAAGGACATGTCCGGAGAAACATCGTTGATCTTGACAGTTTCGAACTGTCCCTTGGTCTTGGCATCCTTCTGACGCCAAATCTTCAAAGTCAAATTCAGTCCGCTCATTATTTGTAGCTCCTAGTAGCGAGGTGGACGTTATCAAAGGTAAGAGGTTCCTTGGAAAGTTCCGGTGCGACACCGTCGCCCTTGTATTCCCAGGCACCCACGTAGCAGAAGTTCTCGTCGTCGCGCTTGGCTTCGCCTTCCGGAGTCTGGCTTTCTTCGCGGAAGTGGCCGCCGCAAGATTCCTTGCGGTGCAGGGCGTCGAGAGTGAGGACTTCGGCAAACTCGAGGAAGTCGGCGACGCGGCCGGCACGTTCGAGGTTCTGGTTGAAGGAACCTTCGGAACCGACAACGTTCACGTCTTCCCAGAATTCCTGGCGGAGAGCCGGAATCTTTTCGAGAGCGGTCTTGAGGCCGGCCTCGTTACGAGCCATGCCCACATATTCCCACATGATGTTACCGAGTTCGCGGTGGAACTCGTTAACCGTGCGGTGACCCTTGACGGAAAGGAGCTTGTGGATGCGTTCTTCGGTCTGCTTCTTGCAGTCTTCGAAGGCGGCATCGGATTCGGAAACCTTCTCGAGCTTGGTGCCCGCGAAGTAGCCGCCGATGGTGAACGGAATGACGAAGTAACCGTCGGAGAGGCCCTGCATAAGAGCAGAAGCGCCGAGGCGGTTTGCACCGTGGTCGGAGAAGTTGGCTTCACCGAGAACGAAGCAGCCCGGGATAGTGGACATCAAATCGTAGTCAACCCAGAGGCCGCCCATGGTATAGTGGATGGCCGGGAAGATACGCATCGGGACCTTGTACGGGTCTTCGTCGGTAATCTTTTCGTACATCTGGAAGAGGTTGCCGTACTTGGCAGAGACACCAGCAACGCCCATGCGCTGGATAGCGTCGGCGAAGTCGAGGTACACGGCCTGCTTGGTGTTACCCACGCCGAGACCTGCGTCGCAGACCTGCTTGGCGTTACGGGAAGCCACGTCACGCGGAACGAGGTTACCGAAGCTCGGGTACTTCTCTTCGAGGTAGTAGTAACGTTCTTCTTCCGGAATCTGGTCCGGAGAACGGGTATCGCCCGCCTTGCGCGGAACCCAGATACGACCGTCGTTACGGAGAGATTCACTCATCAAGGTGAGCTTGGACTGCAGGTCGCCGTGGCGAGGAATGCAAGTCGGGTGAATCTGCGTGTAGCAGGGGTTAGCGAACAGGGCGCCGCGCTTGTAGGCACGGAAAGCAGCCGTCACGTTGGAACCCTGGGCGTTGGTAGAAAGGTAGTAGACGTTACCGTAACCACCGGTGCAGAGGCACACAGCGTCACCCACATGGCTTTCGAGTTCGCCAGTGATGAGGTTACGGACGATGATACCGCGAGCCTTGCCGTCGATCACGACGAGGTCCATCATTTCGCGGCGGGGGAACATCTTCACCTTACCGGCGGCAACCTGGCGCATGAGGGCCTGGTAGGCACCGAGCAAGAGCTGCTGACCCGTCTGACCGCGGGCGTAGAACGTACGGGAAACCTGCGTACCGCCGAAGGAGCGGTTGTCGAGGAGGCCACCGTATTCACGACCGAACGGAACACCCTGGGCCACGCACTGGTCGATGATGAGGTTCGAGTTTTCGGCCAAGCGGTGCACGTTGGCTTCGCGAGCGCGGAAGTCACCGCCCTTCACGGTATCGTAGAACAGACGGTAAACGGAGTCGCCGTCGTTCTTGTAGTTCTTGGCAGCGTTGATACCACCCTGGGCAGCAATGGAGTGTGCGCGGCGGGGGCTATCCTGGATGCAGAAAGACTTGACATTGTAACCAAGTTCGGCAAGGGATGCAGCGGCAGAAGCACCGGCAAGGCCAGTACCAACCACGATCACCGTGAACTTACGCTTGTTGGCGGGGTTCACGAGTTTGAGTTCGAACTTGTGCTTGGTCCACTTTTCTTCGATGGAACCACCGGGGATTTTAGAATCAAGAATCATTAGTGGGCTCCTTAAAATTAAGCGTTAAAAGAAACTTCGACGGTGCCGACAGAAGGAACGACGAAGGAAACCTTCTCGGCCTTGGCCTTCAGCTGCTGTTCGTACTGCGGCTGGAGTTCGTGAGACTTTTCGATGAGGGCCTGGGTACCCGGCTGGTTAGCGAGGTAGAAGGCAGCAACGGCGGTGATACCGAAACCGAGGGCAACGATAACGCTGTAAGCGATACCGGCGATGTCGATAATCGGGGTCCACTTCTGGTGGGCAATGCCCATGGTCTGGAACGCAGAAGAAATGGCGTGGAAAAGGTGCATACCGATCACGAACATGCTGACCACGTAGAATGCAGCCCAAGCCGGGTTAGCAAACATCTGGATGGTGGTGAGCCACATGTCGCGGACGATTTCGCCTTCGGCATTCATGTAGAGGTAGTGTTCGCCGAACTTGAGCATCATGAGGTGCTGCACGAGGAAGCCGAGAATGAAGAGACCGGACCAGATCATGGTGAAGGTCGCGAAAGTCTTCTTGCCCTTGCGAGCGTTGACTTCGTACTCGATTCCACCGCGAGCCTTCTTGTTCTCGATCTTCAGCGTAACGGCGAGGAAGATGTGGAGAGCGAAGCAAGCCACCAGGCCGAGTTCGACGAGATAGATCATCTTAATCGGGAAGTGGAGCGGGTTGAACCCGGTCAGGAACTCGGTGTAGGCGTTGTAAGACGCCTGGGCCGAAGCCTGGTCGAAGTTCAGAAGCTGGAAATTACCACACATGTGGCCGAAGATGAACAGGGCGAGTGCCGCACCCGTGCATCCCATGATCTGCTTCTTACCGATGGAGGAGGTAAGATACTTGATGATCCATTGCATTGAGTTGTGTCTCCTTGAGGGGTTTTTGTTTTAAACTTAGAGGACGCAGCAGGCCTTGAGGCTCGGCATTTCGTAAGCGTAGCGTTCGTCTTCCTTGAACCAGAAGTCCAGTTCGCGCTTGGCGGATTCGGGACTGTCGGAGCTGTGCACGACGTTTTCGGTCATGGAAGGGGCAAAATCGTAGCGGAGGGTACCGGGTTCCGCCTTAGCCGGATTGGTTGCACCGTTGATGGCGCGGACCTTGGCAATGGCATTTTCGCCGCCGAGGGCGAGCATCACGGACGGGCCCTTGGTCATGTAGGCTTCGAGTTCCGGGAAGAACGGCTTTTCCACGTGTTCAGCGTAGAAACCGCGAGCATCGGCAGAAGTCATCTGGTGCATCTTCACGGCGCAGACGGAGAGGCCTGCAGCGATGTAACGGTCGATAATGCGTCCGATGAGGCCAGACTTGACCGCATTGGGCTTGATCATTGCAAATGTCATTTCCATAGTAGGTACCTTTTGTTTTAAGATGTGGGAAATATAGATAATTACTCTTCTGCCTCGATTTTCTTCATCAAATCATCGGCGAGTTTTCCGCCGGACTTGATGTTGTCGACCAACCAGTCCACCGACTCTTTGAGTTCGCTATTGGGGTACTTCTTTTGGAAGGACTCCAACACCTCAAGAGCCTCGGCGTCACGGTGCAGGTGCTCGTTCAAAATGAACCCGCGGCTGAACATCGCCTTCTCGGCATCCGGGTGATCGGGATTCATGCCGTAGAAGGCATGATACTCGGCCTGCGACAGATCGTAGTCCTCGTCGGACTCCGATTCCATCTGGGCAATTTGGAACGTGGCCCAGGCAAATAGGCTGTCGTTGTCGGGGTAAATGAGACGGAGGCGCTTCAGTTTATCGATAGCCAGTTCCAACCTCTTCGCCTTGTACAGGGAGTCAGATGCCTTGATGAGATTCTCGGGCGAATTGGCATCGAACTTAAACTCCAAATTTTTGCGGTAAGGAGTATACTTTACGGCGCTCCAAGCATCGGCAATACGACGTTCCTTGCGGAAGTTGCGGTACTGCTGGATGTTCTCGGCAATAATGTTCGACAGCGATTCCTCAACCGGCTTGTTTCCATAACGGTCGTAGCTGTAATAGTAGAAGCGCAAAATCAGGTTCTTGGGGAACTTCACAAAATCAATCAAGTCGCTACGCGAGGCTTCGTAGGACAAGCGACGATGCGCCAATGGATTACCGTACTTTTCGTATACGGCTTTCAAGGTATCCTCGGGCACAGAGTCTCTTTCGGCCACCAGGCGCTCGTACTGGTCAATCACGTAACTACGTTCGGATTCGCGGACCATAGCGCGGTATTCCCACGACTTGTCGAGCTTGAGTTTACGAGCCTCCGTCGCAAAGGCAACGCCCTCGGCAAGCATATTCATAATGCGCTTGCGGTACATGTTGCTGGGCAAAATCATGTTATTCGAAGCGTAAACGTCCATCACATCGCGCTCCCGAATAGCCGGTTGGCCATTGACGGTCACCAGCACATAATCGGAATCCAACTCGGTATTCTGGCGTTCTATAGCCTCCTCCACATCCTTTTTAACACGGGCCAGCGCCTTTTGTTCGGGAGCGACCAGGGAATCAAGGTAGAACACATGGAAACTCCCCACAGAAGTGCGCATCACCGGGGAAATGCTACCGGCAGGCTTCCCTTCAAAAGCCTCAAACAAGCCATCGACCATCCCTATACCGTACGGGAGGGCGTACCCCTTTTTGACCTTGCCCACAAAACCGCCATTGGCAGCGGTTTCCTTGTTTTCGCTATACTTAGCCGCCAATGCCTTGAACGCCGCAGAATCCTGGGCATGGATCTTGGAAACCCGTTTGGCGAGTCTGGCGGAGTCTGCGCCCTGGATGTGGTAAAGAACCATCATGGGAGGAGTCATGAATTCAGACAAATGAGCGTCGTAATACCCCTGGATATCGGGCTCCGGCAAAGGCTGAAGTTCCACCTTGTGCTTTTCGCGAAGTTGATTGCCCAGGTTAGACATCCATTCGTGCTTGACATAGTTCACAAAGGCTGAATCCGCCTGTGCGGTATCGGCTTCCGAGTTGTCTGCAGCCCA
Source organism: Fibrobacter sp. UWP2 (assembly GCF_900141705.1). Lineage (NCBI taxonomy): Bacteria > Pseudomonadati > Fibrobacterota > Fibrobacteria > Fibrobacterales > Fibrobacteraceae > Fibrobacter > Fibrobacter sp. UWP2. The sequence continues at coordinate 171,574 of NZ_FQYM01000002.1, read as the reverse complement.
CTTTGCCCTAAAATTGTGGAGAGAGTCGGCATAGGTCTCAAAAAACAGCCGAACCGCTATTTTGCTGCGCAATTCCGTGAACGACCTCGTGGAATCCAAGGCGAACTCCGACTGATGGTTCTGGAAATAAGTACGGAGTTCGCTGTCGGTAAAACACATGTTGTTCATGGCGAAAAACTGCTGGTAGGCAACCATCAGCATTCGAATCTCGAACTTGGCAAATTCGGCATTCCACTTTTCTTTGAGTTGTGGATTTTCTTGCAGTATTTTAGTCGCCAATGCCGTGCGAGAAAGCTCGCGCGATACCGCTTCGCGGTAATCCGGGGTATGGGTCCAATCGCGCTGCTTCATGGCGATAAAGTCCAAATCAGACTGGTAAAAATTTTCGGAGCCGATTCGGGCGACCAACTCATCCTTAGGCCCAGCGCCATTACAAGCGGCAAGCATAAGGGATGCAATAGAAAGCGAGAGAATTACTCTTAAATTCATTGGATCCTCAATAAAACAAATTCAAATATATAAAATGCCCCTCGTTAATAATTCCACGAATCGGTAGTTTGAACAAGAGGGCCGAAATACAGCCGAGCCTCTTAATTTGTAAAAATTCTTAAACATTTTACAAAATGCTCATAAGTCATTGATTTTCAACGACTTACGACGGTCTTTGCGTGATTTTTTGGACATCATTTTCTATACTTATAGTCAAGTTGAAGAAGATAACTTCGACATTTGCAGGGACCGCCGTCATCACGGCGGTAGTTGTTGGCGTGCTCGCTCTGCTCGCCTGGTTCTCCTATGTTGCGTTCAAAACCTACCTGGAGACCCCGCACACCTACGGAGACACCAAAGTAACGCCATTCGGCCACCAAATGGACGGCCCCCTCACCCACTCTTGGGACTCAGTCCAAGTCGAGACCAACGGAACCGTAGTCACCATACGCGGCGCCGACTTCGACTTCTCCATACTGGGCGACAACAAAGGACTGAGCGTCAAGGGCGCCGAAGTCGACATCAAAATTACGACCGACAGCACGGCCAAGACTGGCGAGAAATCAAACAAGCCCAAGGAATTCCCGGACAAGGCAAAGTTCTACCTGCCCGTAAGCGCCGAGGTCGGCAAGCTGAGCATAGATGTAAACGACAAGCACTGGGAGGCAGAGAACATCGCCGTCAAGAGCGAAGGGCTGCAGAAAGCGCGAGCATCGGCAGACAACATCAAGGGGGACAACATCGCCCACACCGCGAAGTTCGACCTCAGAGCAGAGTTCGAGAGCGACCGGATCTATTTGGATGGCAAGGTTGTCGCCGGTTCTGACTCCATCAACGTGCAGGGCAACATGCCCAAGAACAATTTGACCGCGGTCAGCACCAAGGCGAACCTCGAGGTGAAGAACATCGAGGATTGGCTCCCGGTGGAACTCCCCAACGCCGTACCCGAACTCGGGGCGCTCACGGTCAAGGCGGAGGCGGCGCTCGACCCCAAGACCGGCAAGCCCAACTACAAGACCACCATCAAAACACACATCGGCGAATTCTGGCCGCTGCTCCCCATGGACGCCACCATCCAGTTCAACGGCGACGACAATAACTACCATGCGGAAGTCCACCTGGACAACAACGAAGGCGGGACCATTGACCTGGAAGCCGACTTTGACAAGGACTTGAATGTATCGGCGCGAGGAAAGATCGACCACATGAGCGCGGAGTTCGGTCCGCAAGTGATGCCCCTCGACATGGTGATCCACTCCGCCGAAATGCACGACAAAAAAATGGAAGTGACCGTCGAGACCCGACAAGGCTCGCTGGTCGAATGCTCTATGGACTTCAGCGACAAGTTCAACCTCACCTACGTAGGCGACATTTCGCCGTACGAGCCATGGGCGCTGGACTGGAGCATGGGGAACCTCACCATCAGGGACCGCTTCAAGGTGTTTGGTTCGTTTGCCGACGGGCACATGAAGGCTCTCGTGAAAATCGACACCATCCCGTTCGTGTGGCATGTGACCGCCGACTCCTTGCAGATTATGCTGGACCTGGATAAAACAGGCATCGACTTTAGCAACGGCATCATCTACACACCCAAAGAGACGTTCGACGTCACAGGCGACGTGCGTTGGGCCGGCGAGAACACGCACACATCATGGAAAGTATCACAGCGAAACGGCGGCCATGCCGAAGCGTACATTTCAATCATCGATTCGACCGCAATTAAGATCAAGGCAGACAGTGTCGAAGTCTCGACCATCCCGTTCGCCAAAATCAAATTGAGTGAAAACCTGAACGGCAAGGTCACCGGGTTCTGGAACCAGAACTTCAATACCAAAATCGGCGAGCTGGAGGCAAGCATCATGGGTAACGTAGACCCGTTCGAATTTTCGGCTCAGACCCGCATCACGCAAAACGGCGACACCATATTCGTAGAGAAGGCCGAAGCCATGCACAGCAAGAACCGCGTGGAGGCGGAGGCAATATTCATTCTCCCCAACGACTCGAACCCAGAGTTCAACCCCACGGGTAATCTCCCCATCCAAGTTGTCCACGCCTGGGCGTCGGCACGCGAGTTCAGCATTCCGCTATTGCTGGAGCCCTTGGGCGACACCACCTTCGCTTCAGGTCTCATCACCGGTGACCTCGCCTACAACGAGGGCAGGGGATTGCAGGGCAACGTGGACTTCGAGAACGTGGAATTCAACAACATTCCTCCGCAACTCTTTAACGTAAAAAGAATGAACATGTTCGCCGAAGCAAGCAAGGTGGAGCTGAACGCATACCTCGGCATTGGTGGCGGCGGCTGGACGGGCAACACCCAAATCATTTTGGACGACATGTTCAAGTCCAAACGTCACGTAAGCATCTCGCACAACAGCGACAATGGAGGCGACCTGTACGCCGAAGGGTTCCTCGACACGTCACTCACTCTCGAAGGCAAGCTCAACATGAACGGATCCTGGTTTGTCCCGGGCACCATCAGCGAAGTTAAAAAGACGGACCTCGAGATCAACTTTGCCGCCAAGCTCAAGGAAGGCCTCAAGGGCATCACCGCCGACTTCCATTCCGATTCCACGTTGTTCCAGCCGTCCAAGATCAACTACCTGTTCCCGCTCAAGTTCCGCGGTCACATGGAGAACGGGGTTCTTGACCTGACCCAGGCATCAACGTGGAACGACAGCGGCGAGACCATCAACGCCACACTGCAATACAACCTCGACAGCCTGCAGCTCAAGGCCATCGACATCAACTCCGACATTTACACATTGGAAAAAGGCCCTCACAAATTGGAAGCAAAAGACATCTCGGCACACATGGAAGAAACGGAAGACGACCTGATGATTACGGGTCAAATCGGCTCCATCCATTACTTGTTCAATGACGATGTTCTAGGTCAAGGCGAGGCGCTGGGTCACAGTGAGCTCAATTTCTCTATCCCGCATACACGCGAGGGAATGTTGCAAAACAACACCTTGGGCGGAAACTTGACTATAGACAAACTTGTCTACCATCGTGACTTGGAAATTGAAGTAACCCCAGCAACCTTGGACAAGTTCCTCACGCTTGCCAACAACGCCATCGCCAAATTGCGCAACAAAGAAACCGAAGTCAAAATATCAACAGCAAACCCGATTAACCTTTCTATTCACGTAAACGACTCGCAGAACGACTCCATCGAGATTGTGACCCCATTTGCTACATTCCCATTCACCTTTGACGTGTGGGTGCTGGGCAACACCAACAGGCCGCTGCTCCGCGGCGATGTGACCAACTCGAACACGGGCTTTATTGGTGTGCAGGAGATTTACGAATTCGACCTGAATAACTTCCGTATTTCTTGGACCGACGTTCCGTGGCAGCACGGTATCGTTGACGTTTCCAGTTCGCAGGAGCTCCCCTACTGTGACGAAGAAGAGAGCTCCGAAAAAGAAACCTGTCCCGTGAACCTCGACATCCAGGGGACCATTACAAACCTGCAACCGAACCCGAGCAGCAACTGCGGCAACGAATCCAGCGCCGCCTCCATCTACTACAACATCTTCTTGGGATGCATCGCCAACCAAGACAACGAAACAACCGACTGGAACAAGCTCGCCGGCAAGGCCATTGGCAAAGTCATCTCGAGCACGGCAAACAAGACGCTCGGCGGCGAATACATTGGCGACATCGACATGAAAGTGATGCTCTTTGAAAATAACACCACCAACGAAAAAGACTCCAGCTATTTCAAACTACCGATTTCCCTGGACCGTTGGGTCAAGGACCTGAGTCTCATCTTTGGCTACACGCAAGACCAGAGCGAGAACCCGACATACGACCAGTCCCTGCAATTCGGTTTGAACTACACGCTCCCCGTGTTCAAAGAGAAGGAGTTCTCGCACAAGAACCACATGTCTCCCACCATGTCGCTGTACGCGCAACTTGTGTCCAAACAGTACCTGACGAACACGGGTACCGAGAGCAACGAAAACCGCGTTGAAAAGAATGTGGGTATAAACTATGTTTACCGTTACTGGAACCCGTGCCTAATCGGCATCGGCCACTGCGAAACCATCGACCCGCCGGAGACCCCCAACGAGTCTGTCAAACCACCACTCAAAAAGACGGAGGCTAAAAAATGAAAAAATTGATTAGTCTCCTGCTGTTATCGGTGACCTTCGCCTTTGCCGACGAAGGAAGCGAAGCCAAACACCCGTGGTACACCGACTTTTACGGAAACAACATTTTCTCAAGCTTCCAGCTCAACGAACAGCTTGACGTGCCCGAGGAATTTGGAAACCTGGACACGACCAAGCAAGACTTTATGATGCGACTTTCCTCCGAAAACATCAAGTCGCTGTATTACTCGCGCGGTTACTTTAGCCTTGATATGAAAATGGAAATCCGCCGTCAGTACATTTCTACAGACAGCATTGTACGCGGATACCTCTTTACAATCAATGAAGGCGACCGCTACCGCTTTAACGGGGCAACCATCACCACATCTACCGAGACCGACGTGCAAATCAAGCCGGAGGCCCTCAAAACAAACCAGGATCGATTCTTTGAACACGAGGACATCGCCGAAGACATCCAGTACATTCAAAGCGAGTTCCGCCGGGTAGGTTACCTGCATGTTTACGTGACTCCCATGGAAATTCTGGACACGGTCCAAAAGAAAATCCATGTGCAAATCAACGTGGAATCCGGCCCCAAGGTCATGATGGGAAACATCATCAGCAGTTCGCAAAAGGCTGGCAATCGCAAAAGCGAAGCCGAAGACGGGCTTACCGACACCGCATGGCTTTCTTCGCTGTGGCGAATTCCCAAGGGCGAAATCATTGACGGTAACCAGTACAATTCCTTCAAGAACAAGCTTCTCTCAACACAGCTGTTTACGCAAATCAAGCTCAAGGATTCCCTGCGCACAGACGGTCTCTCGGATGTCCACTTGGACGTAGTGGAACGCGTGCCGGGCGAAGCGCGCTACGGGTTCTTCTTTGAAGAAATCTACGGCTTTGGCGCCCAGGCGTACGCACGCCACAAGAACTTCTTTGGCTCGTTCAACGAATTTTCGACAAACTTCCAAATTGCCCAGCACAAGCAAGAAATCTCAGCCGGTTACGCAAACCCGCTGCTGTTCGGCACACGCTTCACGTTCATCCCCACGGCAATCCGATTTGAAGACCGCCTTACCTTCAACCACGAAAAAATCAACCCGCCCGCCTACCCCGACAGCATAGAAGAGCGTTACGAAGTGATTAACCGCGGTGACCTTACCTTTGGCATTACGAGCCACATCCGTTTCCGCAACACACTCGATACACGCTACGTGAACAAGAACTCCGCCGAGATGTTCAAGTTCAAGGACGAAATCGCCCTCACGTTCGACTATACCGACGACTATTTCAACCCCACCAAGGGTATTCGCCTTGCGCCAACCGTGGGTGGTGGCATCAACTTGACCGCCAGCCTAGACGACCCCAAAATGATCGGCAACCCCTACACATACGGCGAAGCCACTGCCAACGTCTACTTCCCGCTGTTCTGGACATTCTACGGGGCGCTTAGCGGAAGCGTGGGCAAGTTCTTTAACAAAGCGATTGAAGACGACGCCCGCGTGTTCTACCAAGGCGGTTCCCGTTCAGTGCGTGGCTACCGCTTCCGCAGTATTTACGCGAGCTACGAAAGCGAAGGCAGCGACGGAGAGACCATCATCAACACAGGTCTAACCCCAATGTATTACCGACTCAATCAGGAAATCCGTTGGCGAATGCCCTGGAAAGTCATCAAAAAATGGCAACTGGTTCAGTTCTTCGACTGGACCAAGGTCATGGACGAAGAGACCTCCGTGTACGAGGAGGAATCCGACGCGAGCCTGGGTCTTGGCCTACGCTACCGCTGGCAGTTCCTCACCTTCCGCCTCGACTACGCCTTCAAAAAGACGTTCAGCCATTGGAACGCCGAAAACTTCGCGTGGGGACGCTTTGCGTTTGACCTATCGCACGCCTTCTAGCTTACTTTGTTGAATTGCGGTAAATGTCCGCGAGCGAACTCTTGTGCGCCACGACCTCGGCGCGAATATCGGCTTCGGCAAGAGCCTGCTTGATTTGCTCAAGCGAAGCTTCCTCCTGGACGCTAATCGAGAACTTGTGCCCGCCGGCTTTCTCGGCATTGGCACTTTTAGACGGAGCGAGCCCCGACGCAATGACGCGGCCGCCATCGATAATGGCGTAGTCTGTTGCCTCCTCTTCCATCTCGGCCAATATGTGTGAGCAGACTATGGCGGTGCCGCCCTCTTTTTCGCGCCACTCGGCAATGAGTTTCCATACCATTTCACGAGCGTTCGGATCGAGGTTCGCCACCGGCTCGTCCAGAATCAAAACCTTGGGATTATGAACAAGGGCACGGACAATCTGCACTTTTTGGCGGTTGCCCAGCGAGAGTGTCGAAAGACGTGACTGGAGCGCCGGGAGTTCCAGGCGTTCGGCAAGTTCCTCCACGCGGGCGCGAGCCATGCCGCTGGGCATGCAGGCGTTTTCACCCATCCCGTAAAAACCCGCAAAGTAGCTCAGGTATTCTTCTATGGAGAGCTTTGGGTAAACACCCGGGTTCTCCAGCAACACTCCATAACAACGCGCATTCAAAAAACCATCCGCATTCCGGAACGCCGGGGCAACGATCAAGTCGCCCGTAAAGCCTTCCCCACCCATTTTTTTTGCCTTGGCGTCGCCGTCATGAGCCGCCCGCGAAAACCGTCCGCACAAAAGCCGCAACAACGTGGTTTTTCCGGCACCGTTCGGGCCGAGCAATGCAAAAAAACTGCCCTGCGGGATTTCAAGAGTCACATTGACCAGGGCATAATGGTCCGCCCCGGGATACTTGAATGCAACTTTTTCGAACTGGATCATTGTGGACCTGGGAACGTATAAAACCTAGTTTAGGCGCAGAATTCCTTGACCGCCTCGGCCGGGTTCTTGATGAGTGCGAAAGCGTCCTTCGTCTGGCGCACCGCCTCCATCTGCACCTTCTCGGATGCACGCTGCAAGTACTGAATGCAACGCCAGTCCGTACGCACGGCGGCAAGCTGCACCGGCTCCGTACGGTCCTTGATACTCACAAATTCGAAAGCATGGTAGTCCTGCTTCACCGCGGCAATCACAACAGCAGCCGACGGACGCACGATATCTTGCAGGGCGTGCCAGTCGCGTTCCACGAGCGCCGCCTGGATCTTTTCGCCCATGAACGGCACGGCCTTGACCGCATCGGCACTCGCACGCACCGCCTCGGCCCACAGGTCTTCGCCCGCATTGTCAATCTTCTTCACGATTTTCCAGTCGCTACGTACCGCGGCCTTGAGCAGGTCGGGGTTCGTCACAAACTTTAAAATGTTCGGGTCGCCGTTCACCGCGGCAAGGAGCGCGGGCTCGTCGAGGGCGTTGAGCGCCGCCTTCAAATCTTCGCAAAGGCCGTTCTTGATGTAGAGAATCGCCTGCACGTTCTGTGCAAACGCCGCCTTCTGCGCGGCGACAGTCGGGTTCTCGATAAGGCTGATGGCATACCAGTTGAGAGCAATCGCCTCGAGTTGCTGTTCTTCGGTCGGGTTCTCGATCTTCTTGATTTCAGTCCAGGACTGCATAAAACCTCTTGTTTATGCAGTAAAGATAAAAAAAGCGGTCCGCCAAACGCGAACCACTTTCCTTAATTTTTCGCACCGAAGGCGCTAATTACTTGTACAGCGGGTGCTTCTTGCAGAGAGCCACGATTTCTTCGCGGATCTTGGCGAGAGCGGCATCGTCGTCCTTGGCCTTGATGCAGCGGTCGATGATGCGGGCCACTTCGCGAGTGTCTTCTTCGTCGAAGCCACGAGTCGTGATAGCGGCAGTACCGAGACGGACACCGGACGGATCCATCGGCTTGCGCGGATCGAACGGGATGGTAGAACGGCTGCAGGAGATGCCGACCTTTTCCATGGCCACTTCGGCTTCCTTACCGGAAACGCCCTTGGAGGTCATGTCCACCACGATGAGGTGGTTGTCGGTGCCATCGCTGATGACCTTGTAGCCGAGCTTCTGCATTTCGGCGCACATAGCCTGAGCGTTCTTGATAACGTTCTTTGCATAGACCTGGAATTCCGGCTGGAGAGCTTCGAGGAATGCAACGGCCTTACCGGCGTTGATGTGGTCATGCGGACCACCCTGCATGCCCGGGAACACGCCCTTGTCGATTTCCTTGGCGAGGGAAACTTCCTTGAGTTCGCCCTTCACCATCTTCTGGATGGTGCGGTCCTTGCACATGATGATAGCGGAACGCGGGCCACGGAGAGTCTTGTGGGTCGTGGTCGTCACGATGTCGAAGTACGGCACCGGAGAATCGATTGCCTTACCGGCGATGAGGCCAGCGACGTGAGAAATGTCGGCCATGGTGAGGGCGCCCACTTCGTCGGCGATTTCCTTGAAGCGCTTCCAGTCGAGGTTACGGCTGTAGGCAGAGAAACCGGCGAGGATCATCTTCGGCTTTTCGCGGAGAGCGATTTCGCGGACCTTGTCCATGTCGATGCGGCCCGTTTCCTTATCGACTTCGTACTGCACGAAGTTGTAGAGCATGCCGGAGAAGTTCACCGGATGGCCGTGAGAAAGGTGTCCACCGTGGTCGAGCTTGAGGCCGAGGACCTTGTCGCCCGGTTTGAGGACGGCGAAATAGACAGCGGCGTTGGCCGGAGAACCGGACAGCGGCTGGATGTTCACGTGGTCGCAACCAAAGAGCTTCTTGCAACGTTCGATGGCGAGGGCTTCCATCTTGTCGATCACTTCGTTACCACCGTAGTAGCGCTTGCCCACGTAGCCTTCGCTGTACTTGTTGGTCAGCACGGAGCCCATGGCTTCCATGACGGCCTTGGAGGTGTAGTTTTCGGAAGCGATGAGCTCGATGCCATATTCCTGGCGTTCGGCTTCTTCCTGGATGATGTTGTAGATTTCCGGATCGGTCTGTTGCAGTGTAGATTTAAGCATTATTGCTCCTTGGTATTTTTGCAGGCCGAAATATAGAAAAACAAGACCCTTCGGGCAACGAGCACGACTCCCCCGAAAGGCCTTTGGGTATAATTATGTCAACAAGTCTATTCGGCTAAATAGTGGGCCCTACCGAGGGCCGCTAGACTCCTTGATGCGCCAAGCCAGGTCCGCATCAGCAAAGTCCATATCGTACTTGTAATCGGGCTTGTAGCCCTTGGCATCGCCATTCAATTCGTCCCCACCAACCGAGAACCAGTTGTCCAGCATCTTGGGGAACCCCTCGGTAGAGGAGACTGGCGTCCATACGCCGTCTTCTTCCGTAAACTGGCGATAAACGACCACGGGCGTCTCGATATTGAAGATATTGTTCTCAATGTAGCAGCGAGCCGAGTCCGTACATTCAACACCGGCGTAATCCACGTCAAGGAAGAAGTTGTTGTAGGCGTGGATAGAACCGAAACGGGAAAGCACGCCGCTATTGCTCATGTTGGCAAAGTAGTTGTGATGTAACGTGAAAGTCTGCGTCGAGTCCACATACAGTTCCGGTTCCAGTCCAAAGAGGATTCCCGACTGCGCATTCTCAAAGCGGCTCCAGGAGACCGTCACATTGTGGGAACCGCGCTTGATGTCCATCTGCACCAGCGGGTAGCTCTCGAAGGTGCAGTGGTCAATCCACACGTAGCTCGTCAAATTGTGGATCGAAAGGGCACGGCGGCTGCTGGTGTCTTGCACCGTGATGGACGGTTCCGTGAACGTGAGGTTTTCAAAAATCAGGTTGCTAGACTCGTTTGTCAAAATGCCCATGCCCGCAATGCGGATGTCACGGCCTCGCCCGTCAATCGTCTTGTTGTTTGCAATGCGAAGCGGCGACTGCAGGTTGTACGTTCCGCTCTTTTCAAACAAAATCCACGTCGCGGTATCCTTGTAGGCGCACTCGCGGAGGGAGCCCGGGGCAATCACCGCGTTCGTCGTGACCTCGAGCGAATCGCCTACTTCGGTCGTATCTTCCACAATCACGTAGTCGTCGGTTGTCGTGACAATGCAAATTTCGCCGATGTTCTTGGCGTCACCCGTCGAATCGATTGGACCGGCGCCACCGCGCACGCCCTTGGCATAGCCCTGGACCTCGGCGAGCAGAGCGTCATGAGCAGCCCAGTCCTTTGAATAAACGCTAACTTCCTTTTGGTGCGGTGTCGCCACAGAATCCAACGAAGTCTTGTCGATACCGCCCAGGTACACATCGTCAAGGAACAAGGTGTCGCCCTTGCCGACATTGAAATCGATGCGGCTTACAACGACCTTGGATTTTGCCATGCCGTAGGGCTTCATGTCGGCGACAGCAATGGAGTACCCCTGCCACACCTTGGAGAGTTCCAGCTCGTAAGTAAAGCCGCTCTCGACACTGTCGGCATCGCCATAGGCAAAACTTACCTGGAGTTTGCCACTACCGCGGGCGCTGAACATGAGGGAATCGAGCGAAGGCAGTTCATAGTCGGTTTTATAGACACCCAAAAGGAATCCAAGACGGCCCGTGGTGCGGGCGCAGCCACCCGAGGCGCAGCCGGCACTACCCGAATAGGCGCGCGTCAAAGTTTCGTCCCAAAGCGGCATCAGATTCTTGCCATCGGCATCGAGCGTGTACCACCAGCCATCACCCAAGATGGATCCCGTTGCCGAGCGGCCGCTAAAGCTCTCGAAATTCTCGACGGCAAAACCACGAGGCGCCCCAAGGCTCACCTCGGGAACAGTCGCCCCTGAGCTCGCCTGGACCGTCACGGAACCGCGGTTACTGCGGCTCTCAATGACAACCGAGAAGTCACCCGCAGGCAAACTATCGATAACGTAGTAGCCCGAGCTATCGGGAACGACAAAGCGTTCCAGACCAGGAATGCGGATAACCGAGGGTCCCTGGCCCGTAGCCACATACCCCTTGATGGTTGTCAGTTCACCTAAATTCAATGTGCCCGAATTATTGGAGGTCCCCGCCTGCAGATCCATCACGGCTCCCACCGCCTTGGAATCCTTGACCTGGCGGGCTTCCACCGTATAGAGTCCAGGTTCCTTTTCAAACGAAGCGTAACCCGATTCGTCGGTTTCGCTCCAGCCCGTAGTATCAAGGCCATCCGACATAAACGCCCCGGGCAGAATGCGAATGCGGGCATGCGCCGCCGGGGTGCCATCGGCAAACTTCACCTGCACGGCAATTGTCGACTCGGCCTCGGTACCACCCGCCACCTTGGAATCGTTGGAACAGGCGCCCAGGGGCAGCAGCGCAAACGGCGCCATGCCAAATAGAACGCGACAAACGAGCTTGCTAAACATGTTCAACCTCCCCACCGGTAACGACGTCACCATCCATGGCGTCCAAAACCTCTTGACCGCGAATGCGGCGTTTGCGGCCGCGGCGTTGCGGAGGCGGATACGGATCACTCAGCGGGAACAACTGTATGCCCAGCTGAAAAACGCGGTTAGGCTTTTCGCAGGCCCCCACCTTTGCCAAGATTTCGCGACGGAACCGGCGGACCATTTCGACCAGCTCCTTGTAGGTGTTCTCATCGCAGCCAAACGCCAAAGTCGAGAGGTTACGTTCCCCACGCTCAAAGCGGTCAATGGCAGTTTGCGCCACAGTCAAGTTCTGCTGGATGTAGGCGTTCACCGCCGTGCTGTAAGATTCCGTGCCACTAGAAATGAGTCCCTGCGTTTGTTCGTAAAAACCTGTGGACTCGTTCTTCTTGATCATGGAAAGGCGTTCCAAAAACGCAATGGAGCTCTTCACCTGGCTCGCCGAAATAGGAGGGCGCACCATGAGACCGAGGGCGGCATCGTCACCCACATACGGGTAAAAAGTCACCAGTTCACGAATAACGGCGTGGTACCAGTGGTCAAAATACTCGAACTGGTCCTTCGCCAGGTCCTCGACGCGGCATTCCTTTGTGGCGACGAGTTTTTCCAAGTACTGGCGGCTCTCCGAATGGTTCTTTGCCTGGTTAAAGGCGACCATGTTGGCAAAATAGGTCTTTTCGCGTTCGTCTCGGCAAAAGATGTCGGCGAACGTCGAAACCAGGCGATCGGTAATATTGCGCTTGCCCTGCAAAATCTTGTTGAACATCGAGGAGTCAAAACCAGCCTTCTCGGCAATATAACGGTGGCTAAAGCGCCAGTCGCTTGCGTGGCGTTCTTCGTAGGCGTCCCTGAGGAAGTCTCTATAATTGAGATATTCAAAAAGATTAATCATGGCAGGTATTCAAAAAAGACATTTTTGCCTATAAATATACATTTTTTTTACATAAGTGTGGACAGAAAAACGCCACAAAAAGTCCACACTTTGAATATGGTGATTTTGCGCACTTTTTTGTGGCAGATTTATTTCTTTATGGCCTGGGTATAGGTTTTACCGTTCAACGTCATGCGTACCAGGTAACGGCCGCTGGGGATGTTCAACCTGTCGATGTACTCCAAAAGCGAACCTGTCGGTACAATGCGCACCTCATCGGCGACGACCTTGCCCAGCGAATTGACCACCTGGATGCGCACCGAGCCTTGGCGGGTTGCGTCAAAGTGCGCCAGCCCCTTAAGAGCCGTTGTACCTGTATCGCCCTGCACCACTGCAGGCTTACAACCCGTGCGGTACACGCCTTTGATGTCAAAGGCAATCATGTCGATATTCGGGCCACCGTCTGCCGAAGCAGAAGCCAGTTTCACCTTAAAGTCAAGAGCATCCACCCACACGTCCTCGACGTAAGCGGTATCCCACTTGTCCCAGCTTCCGGTAGACTTGAATGTCACATCGTACTCACCATTATCGACAGTCAGCTTCATGTCTCGATCCGTGTTTCCTTGGAACGAATAGCGGATCATCACGCGGGCGTTCGATGCGGACTGGTCCGAAGTCACATTGTAGGTAGCCGTGCTGTAGGCGGAATTGTCAAAGTTAAAGAATCCCTGGCCCGTATAGCCTTCGTGGTTTGCCTCGGTCCACCCGTCCCCCACTTCGGGGTTAGCCATGTCGATGGGAGAAGGCCAGGCATCGTCGGCAACACCTTCAAAGCAAATTTTCTGGTCAAACGAACTTGAAGATTCCGGCCCCACGGAACTAGAGGACGTGGGGGTATCACCAGAATTTTCATCCCCGTGCGAAGTCGGCTGGCAGGCGGGCCCACCGTCAAAGACGGCCGTATAGGTCGCGGCGCGGTAGAGGGTCTTTTTCCCGTAGTAGTTCGAATCGGCAGAAAGCTTATTGCAGTCGTCATCGTACCAGCCAACGAACTTCTTACCAAAGCTACCGGGGCTCACATGCAAAGTAAGCGGAGCGCCGCCAGGGAGTTGCTGGTTATGCGTAATGAGGCCCTTGCTGTTCGAAATATTCGCCTTGACCGTAAATGCGTAGCGCGGCTTGAGGGCAGACACAAGCTGCGTCAGGTTCGCCTTGTTGTCGGCAGAGATGTACGATTCATTTTTCAGGGCGCTTTCAAGTTCCTCGGCAATCCACTGACAGTGAGCAATGGAGCCCGATTCCTGGAAGTGCGTCGTTCCGTCGTTGGTGACACCATCCGGGTAATTCGGGTATTCTCCCTTTAGGAACATCTTGAACTGGTAGCGGGAAACATACGCCGGGTCCCAGCTCTTGCTGTAGGCGTTGTAGGATTTGGCATTCAGGTTCACATAGACAGCGCCGTTTTTCTTGGCGAGTTCTTCCATCTTGCCGACAACGTTGTATTCAGTAAAGATATTGCGGCCATTCGCCCCCATGTTCATGTTCATCGGGGTCACGTACACCAGGGTAACGCCCGCCCCTTTAGCCACATCGGCATACTGCTGTAGCCAGTAGCCAAGCGAATCAAAGGGGACCTCACGAGGTTTGCTTCCAAAATAGCGGTCGTTATGCCCGAACTGGACCATCATGATATCGCCCTTCTGGAGATTTTTCTTGACTTCATCCAGGCGGCCTTCCTGCACAAACGTCTTGGAACTACGACCGCCGATAGCGTAGTTCACCACCTGGACGCGGGAACCGTCAAAGAAACTCCCCAGGATCTGCCCCCAGCCCGTTTGCGGGTAGGCGCTATCCTTGTAGTTACAGACCGTAGAGTCCCCAATCACGTGAACCTTGAACGAGGTAGAATCGCTCACGGCAATGCCAGCAAAAACCGTAGCAGCTATGGCAATCTTGAGAATCGAATTCATAGTTCAGTACTCCTTACCTAATCTTTACCCAATTAAAATGACGCACCTGCCCTGCAGAACGAACGACCACATGGTACATTCCCTCTTTTTGGACCATACCATCGAGGCTCATTTTCAGCGAAGCCCCTGCCACCGCCTGCTGGGCAACAAGTCGCCCTGCCACAGAATAAACACTAACCATAAAGTAATCTTTTTTTACGGAAATGTCGCTCAATTTATGAGTTCGCAGGTCTGTAGTGTTCCCAGGATTGGCCGCCGGGTTGCCGGCCACATCGGCCTTGCGACGGACCCCCTCGATACTGAAGGCAAAGGCGTCGATATTCGGCCCTCCATTTTCGGTAAGGCTGATAATCTTGAGCGGGGCCTCGCCGTTAATCAAGTCCAAATCCACATAGGCGGTATCCCAAACGTCCCAGCCACCGGTGGGCTTGCAATTCACGTAGTAGTCGTGGTCGCCCAGGTAAACGTTCACCTTGCGATCGGCGCTGCCGTCAAAAGCGTAGCGGATGCCCATGGTCACGTAGCCCGCGCTCGGGAACACCATGTCGTAGGTGGCGTAGGAATTTATGGCATTGGTAAAGTTGAAGAAGCCCTCGCCCATAAAGCCCTCGTGGTTGCTTTCGGTTAAACCGTCACCCTCCTCTGGATTCGAGGCATCGATGAAGTTTTTCATATCGGTGCTGATATAGGCGACCTCTTCGCTGCTAGAACTTTCGGGAATTACGATTTCGATGGAGCTGGACGAGACCGGGGTAGACGCCTCCGGACACGAGTCTCCGAGTTTTTTGGGAGTACACGTGGGGAACGTCGTCAATGCGGTTCCGTTACCGGTGTACTTTTCGGCGGAACCGCCTTCATACACTGCCGTATATTGCGTGCTCTTGTCACCCATCACGAATGTAATGATGTTGGAGGACTCCACGGTGGAATTGCTGTTCGCAGTCACCTTGTTGCCGTTGCCGTCGTACCACCCGAGGAACTTCTTGCCCTTGGCGTAGGGGCGGGACTTCAAGGTCACCGTCATGCCCTTGGGGTAATAGTTGCTGATGCTCGTGAGGGAATCCGCTCCGGCAGGAGACACCTTCACGTCCACCTTGTACATGGGGGACAAGTAATCGGCGAGCTTCTTTACGATGGGATCCGGATGCACGCGTAGCTGTTCTGTGATGATGCGGCCAAAGCTGTTGGCGCCGTTCTGCTGAAAATGCAAGTTATCGGAGTTGCCGTTCTTGTAGTTGCTGTATTCACCCGCATCCAGCCACACATTCAAAAAGTTGAGGGTGTATTCCTTGCCCAGGGAGAGGAGCAGGTTACGGCTCAAGGTATCCATATCGATGATGGGCACATTCAGGTCTTGCGCAAGTTTACGAGTAAGAATCGGGTAGTTATGGTACGACTCGTAAATGGAATCGTTTACCGCCGACTTGTTGCGAAAATCGCTACGACGCACTGGATTCATGAGGATCGGGTATGCGCCCTTTGCCTGGGCTTCCTGCACCATCTTGGTCATGTAGGTCACGTAATTCGCTTCGTTGCTGTAGTTGCGATCGTTGATGCCAAACTGGATAAACACATAGTCGCCCTTCTGGAGGCCATTCTTGACCGGGTCCCACTTGCCACCCGTGTAGTACGTCTCGGCGGCAGTACCGCCCGCACCGTAGTTCTTGACAGAGGCTAAGCCGGAGTCAAACCAGTATTGGAAATCCTGCCCTATGCCCTGCTTGGGGTAATAGCCCGCATTCCAATCCTGCATGGTGGAATCTCCGCACATGTAGATGGTCACCTTCGCCCAAATGGCAGGCGAAACGAGCATCGACGCAACCACCGCGCTTTGCCAAACTCTACTAAAGAACTTTCCCATATATCCAATCCTTTATCAAAAACCAAAACCCGCCCCAGGGAAGACACTCCTAAACTTCCCCAGGGCAGGCATATGGAGGTTTACCTTAAGTGAGTCATTGTACTCCTCGATACCAAGCGCCCATTAAAGAGAACCTTGACCAAATACACGCCCTTGGACAAGCCCGTCTTTTCGAGGCCTATACGGGACTCCCCTGCGGAGACCATCTTGGACAGCCCTGTAACCATGTGACCCGTGACATCGTACACATATATTTCGGCAATCCCCGCTTCAGCGACACGAATCGTCCCCGAAATGGCGTCGAAAGAATTATTCAAGGCTACGACCTTGGGCTGTGCGGTAGTCGATTCCGAGCTCGAGCCCTGCGCGACTCCGGCCAGGGAAAAGCCGAAGGCATCCACATTGGGGCCGCCTTCTGCCGAAACAGACACCAGCTGGACCGTGTTCGCACCAGCATTGAGCGCCACAGCGCCGTCCACCACGGCGACTTCGTATGTGGTCCACGCTCCCGTCGAGGGGAAAACCACAGTTCCCACTTCCTTGCCGTTCACCACCAAGGTCATATCGCGGTTCGCATTGCCACCATTTGCAAAGCGGATGGCAATTTGCGACTCGCCCGCCTTGGATACGTTCAGTTTCCATGTAGCACTGCTGCCGGCTTCGTTGTTAAAGTTGTAGTAGCCGTCGCCGATATAGCCCGCATTGGTCTTTTCGTAGGTACCCACGCCCTCGTCCGGGTTAGCTGCATTCACAACGGACGCATAATCAAAACCGGCGGGCGTCACGACTTCGGAACTCGTGGGAACCACGCTGGAAGAGGAAGCGTCCACGGAACTGGAGCTGGCGGGAATTACCTCCTGAACGCCTTCAGGGACCTTGGCATAGTACACGTCCGGCTTCTTGAGGTTCTTGACCATGTCCGGGAGGTAGTAGCCCACATGAGGCGGCTGGTTGTAGGCCACGTTCTGCCAGGCGATACTCACACGGTAGTGGGTGTCGTGCAGCAACGTGTAAAGGCGGTAGGGAGACGTGGCTCCGGTCGAGAAAACAATCAGCTGCGAGGCGTCATTTGCATTGCGCATGATGAGTTCCTCGCGCCAGTCGCCAAACAAGTCGGCCACGAGACCCGGATTCGACTTGGTGCTGTTATTGACCGTGGCGTTGTTCACATTCGCCGGGGTAAAAATGCGATCAATTGTTTTTTTGGAGGAATTCCATTTCTCAATCTTGCCGCCCTTGCCGCTGCCGGTACCGTCAAAGAGTTCGTCCTGGAGGTCTCCATCCCAGTAAATGCGGAAGTTTACCGAGGGTGTCGTCGCATTCAATTTTTCACCCTTGCAAGTACGGATACCGCCGCTTTGGCCGCTCCACATTTCAAAACCGCGGCTGGTGGAATCGATGTCGGCAGCCATGCCGCGGCCGTTATCCACGCCCGGGTCCGGCTGCAAGTCGCCCCAAATGATTTTGCCGTTCTGGTCATGCATTTCGTCGGTATATTTGGCGCTCTTTTCTTCGTGAACATCCCACACTTCAAGGCCCGGCAAATCGGGATCCAGGTCGGAGAAGTGCATGGCATCGCCATGACCGAGGCCAGTGCGGTGCAGCAAGGTGCCGTCGTGCTTGAGGGCACCCGCACCCCAAACGATTTCGTCGTAACCGTCGCCGTCTATATCGCCCACGGAGAGGTTGTGGTTGCCCTGTCCATAGAGCCCCTGGCCCGACGTTTCGGATTTGTGTTGCCAAATCTGCGTGAGATTTTTTCCGTCAAAGTTGTAGGCAGCCACATAGGCCGCGGTGTAATAGCCACGGCTAAAGACCACGCTCGGATGCACTCCGTCCAAATAGGCCACCGCGGCCAGCATGCGTTCGCTGCGGTTGCCGTAGGTGTCGCCCCACTTGTTGGTAATGTCTCGCTTTGGCCAGTAGTCAATCGTATTGATGGCGGCGCCAGTCTTGCCGTTGAACACAGTCAGGTACTCGTTTCCGCTCATGATGGTGCCAGTACTTGTGCGGTAGTCCTTACTCTTGTCACCAATGACCGTACCTTTGCCATCTACCGTACCATCGCTTGTCTTCATCACGATTTCGGAGATGCCATCGCCATCCAGATCGTAGACCATGAACTGCGTGTAGTGCGCGCCCGCGCGAATATTCTTGCCGAGGTCGATGCGCCAGAGCCTCGTGCCGTCGAGCTTAAGCCCGTCAATGATAACAGAACCCGTGTAGCCGGACTGGGAATTGTCCTTGGAGTTGCTCGGGTCCCATTTGAGGACCAAGTCCATTTCGCCGTCGCCGTCCAGGTCGCCCGCGCTCATGTCGTTGGGCGTATAAGAGCACGTGGAGCCGTCAGGCATGGTCTGGTTCGCCGGAACATCGAGTTTGATGGTCGTGTAGGAATGCCCGCTGTTGGCACTGCCGAGTACCACCGAGGCCCCCGCCTGGGCGCCCTCAACACCGTTCACCACTGGGGCGACCGTATATTTCGCGGTAACGCTCCCCTTGGCATCCAGGTAGTTCGTACCCTGCGTTGCGTCGATGGTCGCAACTTTCGTACCGTCACGGTACAGGTTAAACCCTGTATTCGGCGCATCCGAAGCAAGCAGGCGCCAACTCACAAGCACGCCGTTGCCCGTATTGCCAACAGAGAGTCCTCGATTTAGGTACTCCACTTGACGCGTCGCCGAAAAAGACGGCGTCGCAAGACCCAAAGCAACGCTGGCAAAAGTCGCCACCGCCGTAACTTTCATTCCATAACCCATATAACACCTCATGGTTTTTTCATCCATAATTTATTTCCAGACGGACGCATTTCGACCCATCCCTGGCCGAAAGCGTCGTCTGTGGACAACAACCAAACCAACCGTTGTCCATTCTAAATATATACTATTTTTTATTAAAAAGTCCACATTATCAATGTTTTTTACGTAATTTTAACGAGATAATAATTATCCACAAAATAAATTGTCCACAGTTGCCCAGTAAGCAAAAAATGCCGTTTTCTGCTTGAAAACGGCATTTTTTTTCAATCAAGCCACACAAGAGCCTTTTTTACCGAACCCTCACGATATACTTGCCCTTGGGGAGACCCAAGCCGTTCACGTATTCGGCAAGCGGGACCTGAGGCATTGAACGGACCTCGCTCCACACGACCTTGCCCATAAAATTGATTACCTGTAGGCGCACCGGCCCCTTATTCACTTTCGCCACATCAAACACCATGCGCACGCCGGTCGTCGAAGTGTCGGTAGTATCCTTGACTTCAGGGCAACCTTCGCTCACGCGGCACACGCCGTCGATACTGAAGCCAAAGGCATCCAGATTCGGAGCGCCATCGCTTGTAAGCGACATGATCTTGAGTTCGGCTTCACCTTGCGGGGCATCCATCACCACGTAGGCCGTATCCCACTTGTCCCAACCACCCGTCGGCGGTGCACTCACGAGGTAGTCATGGTCCAGGTAGGCATTGAACATGCGATCCGACGATCCGCCGTTTGCATAGCGCACCGCTAGCGTCACATAGCCTGCGCCTGGGAACTTGACCTTATATGCGGCAAACGAGGCATTCGTATTATCCAGATTGTAATAGCCTTCGCCCGTAAAGCCAGTCCATTCGTTCTGAGTCCAGCCGATTCCAGCCGTATCCGGAGTGCTTGCATCAAAGAATTTCTTGATATCCTTGTCAATTTTCACCGTATCCTGCGTGCTGCCTTCAATCGGGGTAAACGGAACAAAGGTCACATCGTCAAGGCTCTTCGGGGTCGTGGTCGGGAATGCGGTTAACGCAGCACCATCGCCGGTATACTTCTGCGCCGTTCCGCCCTCGTAAACCGCCGTGAACTGCGTCGAGGCACTACCCATCACGAACGTATGGATGTAGGGAGACTTCACGTTCGAACGGCTCGGAGCACCCACCTTGTTGCCGTTACCGTCGTACCAGCCCAAGAACTTCTTGCCGCTCTTCGGAATAGTCTTGAGCATCACGGTCATGCCCTTCGGGTAATAGGCGTTAATCGAAGTCGCATCGGCAGCACCTTCGGGGCTCACCTTGACTTCGACCTGGTACATGGGCGCCATGTAGTCGCCGAGCTTTTTCACAATCGGGTCCTTGTGCGCACGCATCTGTTCGGTAATGATACGCCCGAAAGCGTTCGCACCGTTCATCTGCAAGTGCACCTGGTCCGTCTGGTCACTGCCCAGGTTGCTGTATTCTGCCTTGGTCGCATAGTTGAAGATGAACTGAGCCGCATACTGCTCGCCCACCGAAATCATGTAGTTCGCGACCATCTCGCTCATGTCGATAAACGGCACGTTGAGTTCCTCGGCGAGGCTCTTGTTGAGCGCCGGATAACCGCGGTAGCTGTTATGAATCTGCGTCGGGGAATCGTAATACAGGCGGCGAATCGGGCTCATGATAATCGGGTATGCTCCCTTCGCGCGGACATCGCTTACCATATTCTTCATGTTGGAAGCGAAGAAATCCTCGGTACTGTAGTTCACGTCATTGATTCCGAACTGGATTACGACGTAATCGCCCGCCTGAAGCTTTTCGGCAATGCAGTTACCGGCAGAACAGCCCTTCTTGAAGAACATGTCGTAATAACCGACTGCGGTATTGCCCTTCTTGTCCTTGCCGCCACCGCCAAGAGACATGCCGCCCTGGCCACGGTTTACCACCGCCGCCTTGGTCGGATCAAACCAAAAATGGAAATCCTGGCCCTGCCCCTGCTTGGGGTAGTAACCCTCGGCCCAGTCCTGCATGGTGGAGTCGCCACACATGTAGATGGTCACTTTCGCAAGTACCGCGGGAGCGGCAAGCATCGAGGCGATTACGGCACCCTGCCAGAATTTAGAGAAAGCACCCATTACTTCGCCATCCTCGTTGCGGCGACAAGCTTGCCGTCAAGTTTCACCTTCACCACGTACAAGCCCTTCGGGAGCAGTTCGCTATTCAGCGAGACTCCGTTCGCGCCAGCGGAAACACCTGTCGTCACCGCCAGGCGCATATTGCCCGACATGTCGTACAGGTAGACCTCGGCAAAGCCAGCCTTCGGGGTAACAAGCACGCCGCTCTTCGGGTTGTACACCACACCGCGCATAGCCATGGCAGGCATCACCCTTGTCGGGTCTTCAAGTTTCTGCGTACCGTCATAGAGTTCCACGCCGTCGATACCGAAGGTGAACATATCGAAGTTCGGGCCGCCGTCACTCGTCATCGAGGTAAACTTAATCGTGTTCACGCCCGCAACCAGTTTCACATCAACCTCGGCTTCGGAATACGTCGTCCAGGAGGCATCCGTCGAGGGGAAGCTAATCGTGCCAGCAGAAGCGCCGTTCACGGTAACCGCCATATTGCGGGAAGTACTCCCACCGTTCGTGAAGCGCACCGTAAGCGTAGTCTTCGCCTCGGTCTTCGAGAAGATTTCCCAGGTACCGTAGCTCGAAAGCGCATTGTCAAAGTTATAGTAGCCGTTCTTGAGGAAGCCTGCGTTTTCACTCTGAGTCCAGCCCTTGCCATCCTTCGGGGTAGAGGCATCCAGTTCGGACTTTCCGTTGTTCACCACCGGGGTCGTGTCGGCAGGAGCCGGGTCCTCGCCCACCACGAAGATGCTCGGCTGCTTGAGCGACTTCGCCATATCGGGCAAGAAGTATCCCGGATGAGGCGGCTGGTTGTAGGCCGTATTTTCAGAAGCGACCGCCGTGCGGTAGGTAGCATCGTGCATCAGCGTGTAAAGGCGGTACGGAGACGTCACCGGAGTCGAGACAATGTATATCGTGGTCGGGTCCTTTTCGCTACGCACCACCAGTTCTTCGCGCCAGTCGCCGAAGAGATCTGCCACGAGGCTCGGCGTATTCTTGGTGCCATTGCAACCCGTAGCACCGAGAGCGGCAGGCCCGTCAAAATAGACTTCGGACTTGATTGCAGAAGAGTTGAACTTGGTCACGTAGGCGCCATCCAGGAGCTCATCCTGCAGGTCGCCGTCAAAGTAAATGCGGAAGTTCTGGGAAACAGAAGGCGTACCGATTTTTTCGTGCTTTACGGTAAACATTCCACCGCCCTTCGCAGACCACATTTCGTAACCGCGATGGGTCGAATCCACATCGGCAGCCATGCCACGGCCGTTGTCTACGCCAGGATTCGGCTGCGGAGTTCCCCAGATAATCGTGCCGTCGTTTGCACGAAGTTCATCGGTATACTTGGCGTCCGTATGTTCGTGCACGTCCCAGGATTCAAGGCCCGGACGGTCCGGATCCAGGTCACCGATATGGTGGGCATCGCCATGACCGAGGCCAGTGCGGTAACGCAGAGTACCATCGTGGTTCAGCGCCGCAGCCCCGAAGAAGATTTCGTCGTAGCCATCGCCATCAAGGTCTGCCGCCTGAAGGCTGTGGTTTCCTTCGCCGTACAGGCCTTGGCCCGGATATTCCGACTTGTGGAGCCAGCGAAGTTTCAAGTCCTTACCGTCAAAATCGTAGGCAGCCACATAGGAGGAGCTGTAGTAGCCGCGTACAAAGATTGCACTCGGGTGCACTCCATCCAGGTAGCCCGTTGCCGCCAAGTAGCGTTCGCAGCGGTTGCCGTAGTTGTCGCCCCAGTAGCCATGCGCATCCTTGCCCTTCACGTGCTGGTTAATATCACGGCTCGGTTCGTAAGTAACGGTCGAAATCGCCGCACCGTCAACACCGCGGAAAACAGTCAAGTACTCAGGGCCTTTAAGGATCGTACCACCCGCGTCGCGGTAGTCCTTCGACTTGTCGCCGATCGCCTTGCCCGTACCGTCAATCGTACCATCGGCGGTCTTCACAATCATCTCGGCCTTGCCGTCGCCATCGTAGTCAAACACCTGGAACTGCGTGTAGTGTGCGCCCGCGCGGATGTTCTTGCCGAGGTCAATACGCCAAAGGCGCGTGCCGTCGAGCTTGTAGGCATCGATGAACACCGTGCCCGTGTAACCCGTCTGCGAGTTGTCGTGGGCGTTGCTCGGGTCCCACTTCAAGATAAGTTCGTATTCTCCGTCGCCATCGAGGTCGGCGGCACTCATGTCGTTCGGAGTGTACGTGCAGGTTTCACCATTGGGCATCGTCTGCGCCGCAGGAACCTCCAGTTTAATCGTCTTGTACGGGAAGGACCTTCCGCTGTTGGAGACCGTCTTGTCGAGCACCACGGAAACAGCCTGCTTGGCGCCTTCCTTGCCGTTCACCACGGCGGCAACCGTGTACTTGGAAGTCGTCTTGCCGGCAGCGTCCAGGTAGTTCGTGCCACCCGTCTTACCCACAGAAGCAACCTTTTCGCCATCGCGGTAGAGGTTGAATTCCGTCGCGGGGTCATCTGTACCCAAGAGACGCCAGCTCACGAGCATTCCCTTGCCCGTGTTCGTGACCGCAAGGCCGCGCGAAAGATTTTCCATCTGGCGCTGAGCCGCAAAAGAGGATGCAGCGATCCCCATCGTCAACGCGGCGACCGCAGCCACCGTTGACACCTTCAAACCTTTACCCATATACTACCTCGGAGTTTATCCTTTATAAAATAATTCCAGGCAACCAAATTCGGCACATTCCATACCAAAAACGTTGCCACTAGACAACCCCTCAAACATCAACATCCACTTTAAATATAATCAAAATTCAATAAAAAGTCCACATTACTTTTGAAAATTTTATAAAAAGTAAGGCATTAAACGAAGCCATAAAAAATTAAAAGTCCACACTAAGACGATAAAAAACGCCGTTTTTTTGCATAAAACGGCGTTTTTTGAACTATAGGTGTTCAAGCCCGTCATTTTACCTTTGAAAACGCGGACGTCGAAACTTCCCGCCCATTGAACTTGACCCGGGCATAGTACATTCCCTTGGGGAGCATGTCGGCTACCGAGAGGTGCGTGCTTCCTGCCGGAGCATACATCACCACGCGGGCGACCTTACCTCCCCTGATGCTAAAGACGCTCACTTCGACAAAACCGGCAGAATTTGTGTGCAGCACCCCGCTCCATGGGTTGAACGAAACCGAGGGCGGCAACTTACCCGAAACCATATAAGTGGTTCCCGGATCAACGGTGTCGGCAGGCGGCTCAATGCCCTCGATGACGCCTGCAGTGTCGATTGTATAAATCACCGGCTGGCTCAAACTCTTGACCATGTCGGGCAAATAGTAGCTCAGGTAAGGCGGCTGGTTGTACGCCGTATTCTGCCAGGCAACACCCATGCGGTAAACGGCGTCGTGCATGAGGGTGTAAACGCGGTACGAAGTCGCTTTGGGCGTCGCGACGATGTAAATCTTGGAAGGGTCTTCTTCGGATCTCAAGATAATCTCTTCGCGCCAGTCGCCAAAAATGTCCGCCATAAGGTTCGGCGTATTCTTGGTCCCATTGCAACCGACAAGCCCCAGGGCAGTTTCCCCGTCAAAAAGGGTATCGACCTTATGCGTCTTAATGTTGTACTTGGTCACTACCGCGCCATCCAGGAGTTCATCCTGCAAGTCACCATCAAAATACGTGCGGAAGTTTATCGAGAGCCCAATGTCTTTTGAGGGGCCCAAAACCTTGCCCTTGACATTGTGAATACTGGAGTCCCCTTTGGAACTCCACATTTCATAGCCGCGGTGAGAGGAATCGATATCGGCGGCAAGACCGCGCCCGTTGTCCCTGCCCCATTGCGCAGTTCCCCAAATGACGTTGCCCTTGCTGTCGCGAAGTTCGTCGGTATACGGAGTGATTGTTGAATCGGTAGTCTCGTGCACGCCCCAGTACTCAAGACCGGGGATATCGGGATCGAAATCGCCGATGTGCCCGGCGTCACCATGGCCAAAACCGGTGCTGTAAAGGACGCTGCCGTCATGTTTCAGGGCGGCCCCGCCAAAAACAATTTCGTCATAGCCGTCGCCATCAATATCGCCCGTCGCAATGTTGTGGTTTCCCTGCGCGTACAGGCCCTCGCCCGGAGTTTCGGACTTGTGGAGCCAGCGCAGCTTGAGGTCCTTACCGTCAAAATCGTAGGCTGCCACATAGGAGGAGGTGTAGTAACCGCGGGCAAAAATGGCACTCGGGTGGACGCCATCCAGGTAGGCCGTCGCCGCAATAAAGCGATCGCTGCGGTTGCCGTAGTCATCACCCCAACGCCCCTCTCTGCCAGTGGAGTCAACCCACAGCATTTCTTGAATAGAACGTGACGGGAGGTAATCAATCGTCGTGATTTCCGCGCCATCACTTCCGCGGAACACCGTCAAGAATTCGGGGCCGGACATGGCACGACCCGCAACACGGCCTGCAGTATCAATGTAATTCTTGCTAGAATCCCCAATGACCTTGCCCGTGCCGTCAATGGTGCCGTCCGCCGTCTTCATGATAATCTCGGCCTTGCCGTCGCCATCGTAGTCGTAAACCTGGAACTGGGTGTAATGCTGACCGGCGCGAATGTTTTTGCCCATATTAATGCGCCACATCTGCTTGCCGTCCATCTTGTAGGCGTCAATGAACACAAGCCCTGTAAAGCCTTCTTGCGAATTGTCCTTGGTGTTCGTCGGATCCCACTTGAGGACGATTTCGTATTCACCATCACCGTCGAGGTCAGCCACGCTGGCGTCGCTCGACACGTAGGAATACTCTTCGCTATCGGGCGGAGCGTCAGGATCGGGCTTTGGAACGTCGTCAGGCCAACGACTATAATCAACATAATCCAGAACTTTTCCACCTTTGGGCACATTCAGTTTGAGCACCTTGTACGGGAAAGAACTCCCGTGACTCGCGACCGTCGAATCGAACACGAACGATAGCCCGGCTTTTTCGCCCTCGGAACTATCGACCACAGCAGCGACCGTGTACTTGGAGGTTGCCTTGCCCTCCTTGTCAAGGTAATTTGTGCCCTGCCTCCCCAAGATGTCGACTATCTTTTTGCCATCACGGTAAAGGGCGAATGCGGTCTGGGGGGCGTCGGTACCCAGCAGGCGCCAGCTTACCAGCATGCCGTTGCCGACATTCGCGGCCACAAGACCGCGGCTCAATTTTTCCATTTGACGAGAGGTGGCTGCCTGTGCCGATACCCCAAGAACCAAAAGTGCGCACAACAAGAGCACGGCACGCTTCAAACTAAATTTCATTTGGAACTCCTTGTAAGTTCCTCCACCCAGACTCGCGCCTAAAAGATAAGCGATTTTCCTTTTTTTTTCAATAAAATTTCAAAAAAATTACATGAGCAAAAAATGCAGCGGGCACAAGGAACCTCCACGCCCCCCCCGTGCAACTTTTTTATTAAATTTTCTTGCAATGCCTAATTGGTGGAACAAATTCTCCTGGGAGTGGCTGTTCGATAACATCGCCGCCCGTTCCCCCACGTTCGTGAAGGTCATGGTCGTGACCGGGAAGTCCTTCTTGTACTATCACGGGATGACCCGAGCCGCCTCGCTCACCTACACGACGCTCGTGGCCATGGTCCCCCTCCTGATTTTGCTCACCTCGATTACCCTCTCTGTAGGCTTTGGTTCGTTCATCTCCGACTACCTGCCCATGCTCCTCGACATGCTGAACCTGGACTGGCCCACCGAGCAAGTCATGTCCATTGTGCAAAACGCCGAGCACATCCCCATAGGCAGACTCGGTTTCATTGGCGCCCTCGGCTTATTTGTCACCTTCATTCTCGCCTTCGGAAGCCTGGAGACGAACTTCAACGTGGTGTGGGAGGTCAAAACCTCGAGAACCGTCGTAAGACAAATCCAGGTGTACACACCCTTCCTCGTCATTATGGCTGGCTTTATCGGCATGTTCGCCGGATTCGTGAACCACGTGCAAAACGTACTCTCAATGATTATCGTGGATGGATTGCACTTTTCGCCGGAGCTGCTCAAGATTCTCATCACAGCATTCTGGTACACGGCATTCCACATCACCGCCATGGTCCTCATCTTTTTAATGCTGTACGCCCTCCCCGCCCGCAAGCTCCGCCAGCGGGAGACTGGCAAACACCCGCCGTACCGCAAGCGCAAGCTTTTTGGTGTCTCGTTCGCCTCGACCATCATTGCCTGGGTATGCATTAACATTTACGTCAAAATTCTCATGCTCATCCAAACGGCCATGGTCACCCGCATGTCCATTTTCTATGGCTCGCTAGCCTTTATCCCGCTGTTCCTGTTCCTGCTCTTTGGCGTGTGGTCTATAATCCTTTGCGCCAACAGCCTTGTGTGGACCATATGCTACTGGCAAGACGCCAAAGACAAAAAGTGGAACTGGAACGCCACCCTGGAGGACGTACACAATGCTCACCAAATCGAAGAATCCAAGTAAAAGCGCACTGACCGCATTTTTCGCCGTACTCCTGGTGCTGTTCCTCGCACCGTCGTGCTTTGCCGAACTGGCGGGGATGGGCGATGCCAGCACCTCCGAACAAAAAAGCGAAAGCGGACTCAAGGCATTGATTGGCCTTGGCGGCGGAAACACCATGATCGCCGACGATGGCGCGTTGTTCATGTCGCTTCGCATCGGTCTCGACCTTAAACCCTTGGTCGCCGTCGGCGCCTGGGCATCGACATCCATTGACGACGTACGCAACTACAGCGCCCCCATCAAACAGATGATCAACTACAAGTCCTTTGGCGCCTTTGTGGAACTTTTCCCGCTCCGCTTTAGCGAAATGTCCATCTCGGTGCCCATACAGGTTGGCGGCGGCGTGGTGAACATCATGGAAGCCGACGACGAAGCCTTTGCACCCGAGGACTATTTTTTTACAGCCGACATGGCGGCGCACTTCAACTACCGCCTGACCAAGATGCTCGAAATTTCGATTGGCGGCGGCTACCGCATGTTTGCCGGCATCGAGGAGAACTACCTCGACAACATGGATTTTTGCACTCCCTTCGGCGAATTGCGCTTTACCGTGAGAGAGTAACCTAGGCACCGCAGGCGACACCCATGACCCAGTTCATATCGCTGCGCGGCTGCCGTCTGCACAACCTCAAGAACATCGACGCCGACTTCCCGCGCGGCAAGGTGACCGTTGTTTGCGGGCCCTCGGGTTGCGGCAAGTCGACCCTCGTGCTCGACACGCTCCACGGCGAAAGCAAGCGCCGTTACCTGGAGACGCTCTCGCCCTTCGCCGCCGATTTACTGGGCGGCAGACGAAACATCCCGCTGACCAGCGCCGAGGGACTCCCCGCAAGCCTAGCCATAGGGCCAACCCGCGGCGAAGCACCCGCCAAGGCCTACGCCCTTTCTATTGCCGAATGCGACGGCGCCCTGCGCACGCTCTTTGCCGCCTATGCAAAGCCTGCCTGCCCCGTTTGCGGCAAGCCCATGGAATGTGAGACACGCGAGCAGATTATCCGCGAAATCGCCGGCATGGAGCTCGGCACCAAGCTGCAGTTCCTGGCCCCCATCGAAAGTGCAGGGAACACGCTCGACAAACTCTCGGCAGTCTTTTTGAGCCAAGGTTTTACCAGGGCTCTCGCCGACGGCACGCTCTATTCGCTCGCCGACCTGTTGCCCGGCGAAAAGGCGCTCACGCCCAAGGAATTCCTTATTGTGGTGGACCGCGTGATTGTGCGCGAAAACACCCGCACCCGCATCGCCGAGTCGGTCGACGCGACGCTCAAACTCACGCACTCGGCCATAGTGCTGGACATTGGCGGAAACCGCAAGCAATATAGTACTTTTCCGCGTTGCATGGACTCTGCCGACAAGGCGCACCAAAAAGCCGCCGCAAGCAAAAAAAACAGCACCGAGAGAATCCCTTCGCTCGAGGCACGTTTCTTTTCGCCCTACAGCCGCACCAGCGCCTGCCCGTTTTGTGAGGGCACAGGGACGCTCGTCAAAGAGGTCGATGACCGCATTGAGGAATGCCCCCACTGTAACGGCACACGGCTCTTGCCCGCCTACCGCAACGCTTCTATTGACGGCATCTCTTACGCGCAGCTGCTCGCCATGCCATTCACGGAGCTCACCAGCATCCTGCACCGGCTGCTCGACAACAAAATTACAGAGAACCTAAAGCCCACCTTCAACACGCTGCTCGAGCGCCTCAAAGCCATCGACGAGCTCGGAATCGGCTACCTCACACCGGGCCGCGCAGGGCAAACGCTCTCGGGCGGCGAAATGCAAAGGCTCAAGCTTTCGAGCCTCTCTACCGGGCACCTGAACGGACTCCTGATTTGCCTAGACGAACCAGCGAGCGGCCTGCACCAAAAGGACGTGGACGCCCTGTGGGACGTACTCCAAAAAGTCCGTGACCGCGGGAACACGCTTGTGCTCATTGAGCACAACCCCGCCATCATCCGCCGTGCCGACTACATTATTGAAATGGGACCAGGCGCAGGCGAAAAGGGCGGAGAAGTCTTGATGCAAGGCCCCGCCAAGCAAGTGCTCGCAAGCCCCGACTCGCCCACCGCCAAGTGGATCCGCGAGCTGGACGCCGTAAAGAAAGATTCCAAAAAAAAGAGCTGGGGCGCGGGCATCGAGGTGCAAGACTTTGCCCTCTACGACATGGCGCCCGTCAGCGCCAAGTTTCCTGTGGGCAAGTTCAGCGTCATCACGGGAGAAAGCGGGAGCGGCAAGTCAACGCTCCTCTTCGAAGGCATTGCAAGGCGTGCCCACGCGGGTGAATTCGCAAAACTCGGCATCGAGGACCTCTCCATTCTCGCCACGGGCGACTTCCACGGCAACAGGCGGAGCACCGTTTTGAGCGCCATTGACCTCATGTCCAAACTGCGTGACCTCTTCGCCAAGCTCCCCGAAAGTAAAGTTCGCGGCTACGGTCCCAACAAGTTCAGCATCCACGCGCCCGGCGGCCGCTGCGAGAACTGCAAGGGCGAGGGCGTTCTTCTGGATCCCTCCGGCTACGAAGAGACCGAATGCCCCGTGTGCCTCGGCAGACGGTTCCGCGACGAAGTCCTCGAAGTGCGTTTCAAGTCGTTTTCCATCGCCGATATCCTCGACATGGAAGTGGGCAAAGCCTACACGCTTTTCGAGAACCTCAAGCCATTTGCAGACAAGTTAAAGCCACTGGTTGAGACCGGTCTTGACTACCTGCGACTGGGGCAAACCACGGCCCACCTTTCGGGTGGTGAACGCGCAAGACTCAGGCTTTCGATTGCGCTATCACGCGCCAAGGCGCCCAATACGCTCTTTTTGTTCGACGAGCCTGCCCGCGGGCTGCATCAAAAAGACATTGGCCAGTTGCTCGGGCTCATTCGCGGGCTCTGCGACGCCGGCCACACCGTCATTGCGATCGAGCACGCGCAAGACTTTGTGAACGCCGCCGACTACGCGGTGGAACTCAAGCGCAAATAAAAGACTTTTATTTTTTGAAGCCGCCTTTGTCGTATTCGTCAAAGGCCTCGGGCAATGCGTGAAGTTCGTTTTTGCCATTCCACTCGAACATGGACGGTCCCCAGGCCCCGCCCTCTGTGGGCTCCCAGAAGAACGCCCCCAACCCGCGGGGAACTTCTTCCATCATCCGCTGTGTTTGGGCTCGCGCCCCGCTATAGCTGTAGGAATTGTCCTTTTCGCCGCCATTATACTCGGCAATAAAGAACTCCAGGTCCGTGTAGGTTTTGCCGAGGTTCGTAAGGAGCGTTTTCCATGTGGAAGGGTTGCCGTCGTCGTAAGCGGTATACGCCGAAATGCCCATGGCGTCAGCAGTCACACCCTGCTTTTTGAAAATCAAATCCATCCACCATTCCACGGTCGACGTCTTTTCGGGATTCTCGATGTGGAACGCCGTCTTGATATTATTCGACACCGCCTTGACCGCGCGGACGCCCGCCTTGAGATACTTCGCGGTATTCGCGCGCCCGGCATCGTTCGAGAGGATCCCGCTCACAGAGGCGTTGGCGGTGGTGACGTTATTGCCCCAGCAGTCGGTATTCGAGTTGGGCACATCGCGCAAGAGCCCGTTCGTAATCTCGTTACCCACCTGCACCATGTCGGGCGTGGCCCCGGCCTGTTTGAGGGCATTCACAAGGTCAAAGGTGTATGCATATACCGAGTCCGCCATCACGTCGGAACTACCGATACCGCGCCAGCGCTCGGGAATAATCTGCTTGCCGGGATCCGCCCAGTTGTCGCTGTAATGGATGTCGAGCAAAAAGTACATGCCCGCGGTCTTGACTTTTTTGGCGTAGGCAATCACGTGTTCCTTGTCGCCAAACGCCTCGGTATCTTGACCGCAACCGCTGGCGGCATAGCCGTACTGCGTTTTAGGGCTCACGAACGTTTTCAAGCGAACGGCATTAAAACCGTGGTTGCGGAGAATCGAAAAAATATCGTTTTCCTTTCCGTCGGTATCAAAAAAGCGGACACCATAGGCTTCGTGCTCCTGCACCTTTGAAATGTCGGCGCCCACGAGGTGCTTGTCGCTGAACACCGGAACCGAAGAAGAGGAACGCGGGGGCTCCATTGCCGAAGAGAGCGGGGGCTCCATTGCCGAAGAGAGCGGCGGCTCTGCCGAAGAACGGGGCTGCACGCCAGACGAATGCGGAGGCTCCATTGTCGAGGAGCGCGGCTGATCTGCCGAAGAGAACGGCGGCTCTGCCGAAGAACGGGGCTGCACCGACGAAGACGAAGATAAACCCTCAATGGCTCCCGAAGAGACCTCGATTTCAGTCGTCGAATACCCGCCAAAATACGCGGAATCGAACAAGACGGCACTGGAACTGGACGGTACTTGAAAATCGGAGGAAGATTCTGTAACCGCATTCGCCAAAGAATCGGCCCTGTCAACCAGGGAAGAGGACGCCGAATCGCCAACGACCTCGAACTCGTATTCCGCCTCGGACGACGAATCGTCACCGCAGCCAACAAACGCCATTCCGGTGGCAATTAACACATAACCTGCGAGAATTTTTTTGATATACATACCAAACCACTCCAAATTGAGTTTAACCCACTCCATTAAAATAACAAAGTATTCATGTTAAAAGTGTAAAAAACGGAGCACCCCTTCTAAAAAAATTAAATTATGGTCATGTTCAACGCGGAACTCCTCACATCGGCAAAAGTCCAGGACTTCATCAAAAAGGCCTTCCAGCACAAATGGGACGCCCTGAAGGTCTCGACGGCGCTCGCCAGGGAATTCAGCAACGAGGAACGCGCCGCCATCATGGACTACATGGAGCTCGTCCCCAAATTCCGCGAAAAATTCTTTAGCGAAAAGAACGGTGATGCCTTTTTGCTTTGCGACAGGCTCGCTTTGGAGCAAAGCACGGCATTTGATATTGGCCATTGGAAATCCGCCCTGTGGTTAAACGACCAACCTGTCCAAGGCACTCCGGTCCAAACCGTGCACGACCTGTGCTGCGGCATGGGTGGCGACAGTTTCTTTTTGCCCGACCACTTGAATGTAATTGGCGTGGACCTCGACGAGAACCGGCTAGCCATGTACCGCTACAATGCGGAAGTCATGCGCCCCAAAGCCGCACAAACCATCTGCGCCGACGTGCGCGAAGTCGCCCGCGAGAACAGTCATGCGCAGCCTTTAAACGGCGCAACGCCTGCAAACAGCGAGACTCGCGCAGACTTCTTCACCCTCGACCCGGCACGGCGCGCCATTGAAGGCGAGAACCAGCGTGACCTCAAAAATCTCACGCCCTCCTTCGAAGAGGTCCTCGAAATCGCCAAGCACTACCGCGGCGGCATGGCAAAACTCCCGCCGAGCTACCCCACCGACGAAATCCCGGGCGACTGCGAAATTCTATACCTGGGGTCAAGGCAGGATTGCCGCGAGCTTTTGGTGCTTTTTGGCGAACTCGCCAAGCACCCGGGATGCGTACGCGCCGCCATCGTGGGCAAAAAAGGCGAGACGGTCGCCGAGTGGTGCGAAGCCCGCGATGCCAAACGCGAAACGCGCGACAAAGAAAGCCAAGAACAGTTTGAGTACAACTTTGAATTGGAAGGCAAGGATCGTATTTACCGGACAGCTTCTAGCCAGTCGGACCTCCCGCTAGGCGACCTGGGCAAATACCTCTCGGAACCCGCGCCCGTACTGTTGCGGAGCCACCTGTTCGGTTCGACAGCCCGTGGTTTTGACCCGGACTCGCACCTCGTGTCGGAGGGTATCGCCTATATTTCGAGTGCAACGCCGCTGCCCGCTCCGGGGTTCGCCACGTTCAAGGTACTGGACCACTGCGAAATCGCCTCGGGAGCCGTTCGCGCCATGCTCAAGGCGCATGACGTAGGCAAGCTCACGCTCAAACTCCGTGGCGTCAAGGTCGACCCCGACGCCGAAATCAAGCGGTTGAAGCCCAAGGGCAAAAACGAGGCCATCCTTTTCTACACCCGCGCGCAAGGCGAAAAGATTGCTATACTAACAACAAGAATCAAAGACACCCTTATGTCATCCTGAGAGGCGTAGCCTCGATGGATCCAGACCTTAAAATACTTATGGACTGGATTCTTCGACTTCGAACCTTCGGTTCTCCTCTCAGAATGACACTGGCGAATTTCGTGACAAAGATAAGCTATGACAGTAAAACTTGAAGAATCCTGGCTCAACCTGCTCTCCGACCAGTTCGAGCAGCCTTATTTTAAACAAATTAAAGAAAAGCTTTTGCAAGAAAAAGCGGAACATCACGTGGTGTACCCGCCAGGCTCCAAGATTTTCGCGGCGCTGGACTTTTGCCCCGTGGACAAGGTGAAGGCAGTCATCATTGGACAGGACCCCTACCACAATCCAGGCCAGGCACACGGCCTCTGCTTTTCGGTGCCGCAGGGCATTGAGCCGCCGCCGTCGCTCGTCAACATTTTCCAGGAACTGCACGACGACCTCGGCATCAACCCGCCGTCCCACGGCAACCTTGAAAGCTGGGCCGAACAGGGCGTTTTGCTCCTCAACGCGTCGCTCACGGTGCGCGCCCACATGGCGGCGAGCCACGCCGGCATCGGCTGGCAGCAATTCACCGACACCATCATCCAAAGGCTCTCGGCCAATCGCCAGAACCTGGTGTTTTTGCTTTGGGGCAGTTTTGCCATCAAAAAACAGGCGCTCATCGCCAAGGACCGTGGGCACCTGATCCTCACCGCCCCGCACCCGAGCCCACTCTCGGCCTACCGCGGGTTCTTTGGTTGTAAGCACTTCAGCAAGGCGAACGAATACCTCAAGAGCAAGGGCATCGAACCCATCGACTGGAGCATTAAGTAGCGAATCTTTTTCTATATTAATTAACATGACTAACAGAAACTCTCTCGGACGACTCATCCTCTTTATCGTACTCGGCCTCATTATTGGCGGGGTGCTCGGTGAATGCCTTGGCCTCCTCTTTGGGGAGCTGGGCGAACTCATGAACGCCGGCGGCTACGACAACATCGTCCGCAACTTCTTTGTGGCGTCCTTCGACCCGAGTTTCGGATTCCTGGGCGACAAGGCGGAACCAGTGGTTCTCAACCTGTACATGGTCAAGATTGCGCTGGGAATCAGTTTCAAATTCAACGTCGTTAGCTTAATCGGCATGACTGTGGCCATTTACATTATGAAGTGGTCCGGAGGAAATCGATAATGGAATCTATCCAGGATTTGCAGGCCAAACTCGCCAGCGGGAGCACTACCGCCGAAGCTTTGGTCCAGGCTTCCCTTGCAAAAATTGAAGAAACAAAGAATTTGAATGCCTTTATCTCGGTACTTGGCGAACGCGCCATCGAAAAAGCAAAGGCAAGCGACAAGCGCCGCGCCGAGGGCAAGTCCCTGGGCGCTCTCGACGGCATCCCTGTCGCCGTGAAAGACAATATGTGCATCGAAGGTACGCGCACGACCGCCGCTTCCAAGATTCTCGAGAACTTTGTTGCCCCGTACACGGCGACTGCCATCGAAAAGCTCGAAGCCGCCGGCGCCGTGATTGTCGGCAAAACGAACATGGACGAATTCGCCATGGGCTCGAGCAACGAGACCTCTTACTTTGGCCCGGTCAAGAACCCGCTGGACGAATCCCGCGTTCCGGGCGGTTCCAGTGGCGGCTCGGCCGTAGCCGTGGCCAGTGGCACGGTCCCCTGTGCCCTCGGCTCCGACACCGGTGGATCCATCCGTCAGCCCGCCGCCTGCACAGGGGTTGTGGGCCTCAAGCCCACCTACGGCCGCGTGTCCCGCTATGGTCTTCTCGCCTACGCAAGCTCCCTCGACCAGATTGGCCCCTTTGGCGCAACCGTCAAGGACGCGGCAACGCTCCTCGGCGCGATTGTCGGGATCGATGAACACGACAACACCACCAGCACCCGCCCGAGCGAAGATTTTTGCGCCAAGCTGAACGACGGCGTGAAGGGCAAGGTGATTGGCGTTCCCAAGGAATACTTTGCCGAAGGCCTCGACGCCGAGTGCAAGGCCACCATCGAGGGCATGCTCAAAAAGCTGGAAGCCGAAGGCGCTACCATCAAGGAAGTGAGCCTCCCCCACATCAGCTACGCCGTGTCGAGCTACTACATTATTGCGACCGCCGAGGCCAGTTCCAACCTGAGCCGCTACGACGGCGTGCGCTACGGCTACCGCAGCAAGGAAGCCCGCAAGCTGTTCGACCTCTACGCCAAGTCAAGGAGTGAAGGCTTTGGCAAGGAAGTCCAGCGCCGTATTCTTCTCGGCAGCTACGTGCTTTCCGCTGGTTTCTACGACGCCTACTACGTGCAGGCCCAGAAGGTTCGCCGCCTGATCACCGACGACTTCACCGAAGCCTTCAAGACCTGCGACGTGATCGCGAGCCCCACAATGCCGGGACTCCCGCTCAAGTGCGGCATGAACGAGTCCGACCCCATGGCCGTGTACCTGAGCGACATCTACACCGTGAGCCTGAACCTCGCCGGCCTTCCAGGCGTCAGCGTCCCCTGCGGCATGGCAGGCGGAATGCCCGTCGGCCTCCAGTGGATTGGCAAGCCGTTCATGGAAACCGATTTGCTCTCGATTGCCGCCGCGACCGAAGCTTTGAACAAGTAAACGGAAGTTGCAATGAACAGACTCTTTAAAACCGGCCTAGCCATAGTCGCCGCCTTTACGCTTGCGGCCTTCGCCCAGGAACCGGCCGATTCCGCGAACATTGCCGCGGACGTTCCCGCCGCCGTCACAGCCGATTCCGCGAACATTGCCGCGGACGTTCCCGCCGCCGTCACAGCCGATTCCGCGAACACCACAGCAACCGACTCCGCAGCCGCCAGGCAAGCGCAGTTCGACGACTTCATGAACTCCACCTACGATACGGGCTCCTCCTCGTCGGAGCAAGCCGTCTCGCAGCCCGAATCGTCCTCTTCCGAAACCTCGGGCGTCGGCGGACTTGTGCTGTACGACGGCAACGACACGCCCCAAAAGCCCGCGGAACGCCGCGTGTACTCGAGGGACGCCCCCATATTCCGTTTCATGGCGACCGTCGGCCTGGAATCCCCAAGCCGCGGCTACGCCTCGTTCGAGTACATCGTGGCGCAAGAACTGCTGAACGTCGGCGTCCACTTTACCGACTACACCGACAAGGTGTTCCAGGTGGGCGCGACAGTCACCTACTACCCCATGGAAATGCGGTACTTCTACATGTTCCTCACCAACGACTGGATACACGGCTCCTACGACAGGGACCGCAACTTGGGCGGTGGCGACTTCGAGGAATACGAGGAGACGCTCAACGCCTGGCGTGTCGTGGTTGGCATCGGCGGCGAAGCGCTCTTTATGATGCACTTCGGCATGTACATCGAGCTCGGTTTCGAGTTCTTTGCCGCCAACGGCGACTACTACCTGCACATGAGCAAAAAGCACGGGACATTCGACAACGACAACTTCAAGCTGCCGTACGGCATCGGCTTCCTGTTCCCGTTCTAAATTCTACCCTGTTTAAAAACATCGCAAAAAAAATCGACCCCATTTACGAGGGTCGATTTTTTCAACTTGACGTACAAAGCAAGCGGTCTATTCTTGCGTACGGTAGTTCGGGGCTTCCTTCGTGATGGTCACATCGTGCGGATGAGACTCGCGGAGGCCTGCGCCCGTGATGCGCACGAACGTGGACTTCTTGTAGAGTTCTTCGAGGTTCGCGGCACCGGCATAACCCATGGCAGAATGAATACCACCGATCATCTGGTAAACCGTGTCGCGGAGCGGTCCCTTGTACGGGACGCGGCCTTCGATACCTTCTGGCACGAACTTGCGGGGTTCCTGTACGCCACCCTGGAAGTAACGGTCGGCGGAGCCTGCTTTCATGGCGCCCAAGGAACCCATACCGCGATAGCTCTTGAAGCTACGACCGTCGGCGAGAATCACTTCGCCCGGAGCTTCTTCGGTACCGGCGAACATGGAGCCGATCATCACGGCGTTTCCACCGGCAGCCAAAGCCTTCACAATGTCTCCGGAATACTTGATGCCGCCGTCGGCGACAATCTTCACGCCCACCTTGCGAGCGGCCTTACCGCATTCCACAATGGCGGAGAACTGCGGGTAACCGACGCCCGCCACAATACGCGTGGTGCAAATGGAGCCCGGGCCAATGCCCACTTTCACGATGTTCGCGCCGCACTTGGCAAGTTCTTCCACGGCTTCGGGCGTGCAAACGTTGCCACCGCAAATCGTGAGCTTCGGATACTTTTTGCGAACGGCCTTCACCATGTTGCGGACACCGATGTGGTGACCGTGGGCCGTGTCAATAATCAAGAGGTCTACGCCAGCGTCCACGAGGGCAGCGACGCGTTCCATGGTATTGGCGGAAGTGCTCACCGCGGCACCCACCAAGAGCTGTCCGTTCTTGTCGAGGCTTGCGTTCGGGTTGCTTTCACGCTTCAAAATGTCGGTCATCGTGATGAGGCCCTTGAGGGCGCCCGAGGCGTCCACCAGCGGGAGCTTTTCGATACGCTTCTCGGCGAGGATTTCCTTCGCCTTGGCGAGGCTTACCTTGGGGCTTGCCGTCACCGGGTTCTTCGTCATGACTTTTGCAATCTTAACGGTCATGTCGGTGATGGTGCGGAGGTCGCGACTCGTAAGCATGCCGACGAGTTTGCCCTTGGAAAGAATCGGAAACCCGCTCACGTTGTTCGTCGCACGGAGTTCAAATGCAGCAGAAACCGGCTGGTCCGCATCGAGCGTCACCGGGTTTGTCACAATGCCGGACTGCCAGCGTTTGACCTTGCGAACTTCCTCCGCCTGATCCTCGATGCTCATGTTCTTGTGGATGATGCCGATACCGCCCTGCAAGGCAAGGGAAATAGCGAGGGGCGCGGTCGTCACCGTATCCATGGCGGCACTGATAATAGGGATATTCAGTTTAATGCTCGGGGAAAGCTGGGTGCTCACGTCCGTCTGGGAAGGGAGCACAGAGGATGCACCCGGTACCAAGAGAACGTCATCAAAAGTCAAAGCTTCTGGCAAAATTTTCATAGGATAACCTCTTTTTGCACGGAAAATATAGAAAAAAGTGGTTTGAAATTGGTGGATAGTGGCTAGAATTTGAGGAATACGCAGGTTTAACTATATTTTTGCGTATGACGGATTTATCTAACAAAGATCAGACTCCAAAAGACGCCAAGAAAGAGCGTCTCAAAAGGATGCACGCCTGGCTCGGCAGCGCCGCCACAACGCCCTCACGTGACTACGACAACGAAGACGACCCGGTCTCTTACGGGGGTGGCCACTCCGGCTGGAACCGTTAAACGCCTCCACCACAGTTCAAAAGCTACAAGAGCATCATCAGCCAAATAGTGCAAGCCGTAAAAAGAATGGGCACTCCCACTCCAAGGTATTTCCTGCCGAGGGCTGCCCCCCCCGACAGAAGCTACCAACTCATCAAAAACTTCTTTGGTAGGCAAGCGAAATCCCTCGGGGATGTCGAAGTTCAGGTTCTCTGCCATCCAGACCTTTTCACCAATTTTCACAACTTTGTAC
The DNA here is from genome assembly GCF_900141705.1 of Fibrobacter sp. UWP2. Classification (NCBI taxonomy): domain Bacteria; kingdom Pseudomonadati; phylum Fibrobacterota; class Fibrobacteria; order Fibrobacterales; family Fibrobacteraceae; genus Fibrobacter; species Fibrobacter sp. UWP2. Next base: position 132,241 of record NZ_FQYM01000002.1, on the reverse strand, counting down.
GTACTCCCGTCTCGTGGGTCGGTAAACGACTCGGAACAGGCGCACAATATTGACGCGAAAATCACGCCAATACAAGCGGCCAATTCGTGGGCCTACGGGAGCCCCGTCATCACCTGCAAGGCATGCCGGTCCGAATACCTGGACAAGCGTTTCCGCGAAGTCGCCATCGACGGATTCGACCCGCGCTCGACGAATGCCGGTTTTTACCTCAAGGGGACCGCGTTCTTCTTCGTCATTTCGCTTTTGCTTGTCGGCTGCTTTTTCTTGCAAAAATTTAAGCAGCGGTAATCGTAAACACCGCGGGCATCGCTACTTCCCGTTGTAGCGTTCCATGCACTTCTCGATGCCGAGCTTGAAATAGCATTCCACAAGCGCAGGCACTTTTGCAATCGCCTCATCAAATAGCGGGCGATCCTCGGGAGGGAACTTCGCAAGTACCCAGTTGCTGAGGTCGAATTTTGGCGGGCACTTCCCTACCCCAAAGCGGATGCGCGGGAACTTGTCGCCCACATGCTCGATGATGTTCCTAAGCCCGTTCTGGCCGCCGTGGCTCCCGTCCTTGCGGCAGCGGATGCGGCCCACGTCCAGGTTGATATCGTCGCTAAAGACAAGCAGGTGGTCCACCTTCACCTTGTACCAGGTCATCAGGGCCTGGACGGCCTCGCCCGAGAGGTTCATGTAGGTCTGTGGTTTTACCAGGAGGCATTCCTCGCCCGCGACATTCACCTTCATGGTGAGCGCCTTGTGTTCGCTTTTCCAGTCCTTGTTCGGGTCGGCGAGCTTTTCGACCGCCATAAAACCCGCATTGTGATGCGTGTTGCTATACTGAGTTCCGGGATTCCCGAGTCCGACGATTAGATACATGCCGCCAAAAATAAAAAAAAACGCCCGCGGCATAAAACCACAGGCGTTTTTCGCTTTAAAAGCTTCGCGTTACTTGGCTTCGGCAGCCGGAGCGGCGGAGTCAGCAGCAGCCGGAGCAGCGGCAGCGGCCGGAGCGGCGGCTTCTTCAGCGGCTTCCTTCTTCTTAGCCTTGGAGGAAATCGTGAAGATAACGGTGCGAGGACCGGAAGCGAGTTCCACGCCTTCGGGGAGCTTGAAGTCCTTGGCATAGAAGGTCACGTTGGTCTCGAAGTTGGAAATATCCAATTCGAGAACGGTCGGGATGCAAGCCGGCTTGGCAGCGAGCATGAGGTAGCGGGTTTCCTGAGAGAAGAGACCGCCCTGGGTCTTGACGCCAATCGGGAGACCGGAGAGCTTCACCGGGACGCGGACCTTGACCATGGAGTCTTCTGCGATCTTGATGAAGTCGATGTGGATGAACTTCTGAGTGATGGCATCCTTCTGGTAGGAGTAAACAACAGCCGGATTGCCGGCCTTGCCATCGATTTCGAGGTCGAGAAGCGTGTAACGCTTGCCCGGAGCGAGAACCTTGCGCAGGTCGATGTCGCTGACGCTAATGTTCACAGCTTCGGTACCCTTACCATAATAGACGGCCGGAATCTGACCAGCCTTACGCAAACGGGCGTTAGCACGGTTTGCACCTAGCACTCTCGAGGTAGCTTTGAGCGTTGTGAGTTCCATTTTTTCTCCAATTTGGATATGAGTTAAAAAAATTCATTGGGGTAGCTGGATTCGAACCAACGAATAACGGAATCAAAATCCGTTGTCTTACCACTTGACGATACCCCAATGGTGGCGACAATTATAGTAAAAAAGCCACCCCTTTTAAAGGGAAATGGCTTTTTTTTTAACAAAAACGGGCTAAAAAGAACCCGACTAGCGGTGCCAGAACTTGGTGATGGTCTGGTAACGGGATATGGGGTGCATGGCCAGGGCGGCAGCCTCAGCATCGGTCCTCGACTCAAAAATGCCGAACACGGAAGCGCCCGAACCGCTCATAAGTGCGCATTTCGCCCCGAGCTCGAGGAACTTCGCCTTCATCTGGGCAACAAGCGGGTGCTTGGGGAACACCGAAATTTCGAAGGCGTTAAAGAGCGACTCAGTCGCAAAAACCGACGCGGCCCCGTTCCAGCGCGCCTTGTACTGCTCCCAACGGTCGGGTCCAGACTTGGGGACGCCCGCGTAGGCGTCCTTTGTGGGGACGGCATCGAGGGGAGTCGCGATGAGGAGAACGTTTCCGGCAGGCAAATCCAAGGGGGCTACAAACGTCAGGCGGTCGCCGATGCCCTCGGCGAAAGCCGTGCCGCCTCGGACCAAAAACGGGACGTCGGCACCGAGGGTCGCCCCGATAGACTCCAGCACCTGGGGATCCAGTTTTAGGTCCCAGAGGCGGTTCAGCAAGCGGAGCGTTGCTGCGGCATCGGCGCTGCCACCGCCAAGGCCCGCCCCAAGAGGCATCACCTTGTCGAGGAAGAGGTCCGCACCCAGGGCGCGAGTATCGCCATGGTCTGCCGCGTATTTTTTCAAGGCGAAGGCCACCTTGTAAACGAGGTCCGATTCCTTGGGGTAATCCTGCGGCTCGTTATACTCGAGCGTCACCACGCCGTCGTCGCGGAGTTCCGCCGACACGGTATCGCCGGCGTCCACCGTTTGGAACACCGTGCCCAAATCGTGGTAGCCGTCTTCGCGCTTGCGAATCACATCCAAAAACAAATTGATCTTTGAAGGAGCGTATTCTTGCATGATTATTTTTACCTAAAGGCTCCGGAACGTTCGAGTTGCATCAGCTCGTCCATGCCGATGAGCATCGCACGAGGCTTGGAGTTGCCAGTGCTGCGGGCGCACAGACCCATGCCAAAGAGTTGGTCCACAATCTTGCCTGCACGGCTGTAACCCACGCTAAAGTGGCGCTGCACAGCTGAAGTCGAAAGACCGTTACCGCATTCGATGGCCCATTTGGCAACTTCGAACAGCAACTTGTCCTTTTTCTCGTTCATGGCGGCATTGCCTTCGCCTTCCTCGCCCTCGCCTTCGGCTCCCTCGACGTCAAAGGTTTCCAATTGCGGGTAGAAAACGTTCTGGTTGCTGCAGGCGTCGGCGAGCTTTTCGGCTTCCTCGTCGCTGAGGAACGCACCATGCACGCGCACAGGGTCGGGTGCATTCACCGCCTTGTACAGCATATCGCCGCGGCCCAAAAGCTTTTCGGCACCGGCGTGGTCCATCACCGTGCGGGCGTCCACCTGGGAGGCCACCTTGAAGCTGATACGCGTCGGGAGGTTCGCCTTGATGTTACCGGTAATGACCTTTACAGAAGGACGCTGCGTAGCAAGCACCAGGTGTATGCCCACGGCACGCGCCTTTGCTGCCAGGCGGCTCACGTTCTTCTCTATTTCCTTGCCAGCGACCATCATGAGGTCGGCCATTTCGTCGATGATCACGACGATGAACGCCATGCGATGGCTGCGATCTTCTTCGGGTACCTCATCGGGCAACTCGCCCGCCTCGAACTTTTCGTTGAAGCCGAGCAGGTTACGCACCTTCGCCTGCGCCAGCACCTCGGTGCGGCGGTCCATCTCGTAACACAGCCACTGCAACGCCTGGATGGCGACCTCGGGCTTGGTAATTACGGGGGCGAGCAAGTGCGGGATGTTCTCGTACATTTTGAGTTCCACTGCCTTGGGGTCCACCAGAATCATGCGGAGTTCGTCAGGCGTCTTGCTAAAGAGCATGCTCGCCATGAGGGCGTTAATGCAAACAGACTTACCTGAACCGGTCTGGCCCGCAATCATCAGGTGCGGAGCCTTGGCCAAGTCCATGGCAAAAGGTTCACCCGAAATGTCCTTGCCGAGCGCCATCACAATTTTATCGGAACTCGGTTTAAACGCATCGCTTTCAAAAATGTCGCGGCCGTAAATGGTTTGCGCCTTCCTGTTCGGGATTTCGATACCCACAGCTCCCTTGCCGGGGATGGGCGTCAAAATACGGATGGATGTCGCCTTCAAAGCCATTGCGAGGTCATCTTGCAAGGCACTGAACTGCGACACCTTCACGCCCGGACCCGGTTCCACCTCGAACCGCGTAATCACGGGGCCGGTCTCGCAACCGACAACCTTCCCCTTCACCTTGAAGTTCTCGAGCTTTTCCTCGAGCATGTGGCCAATCTCGTTGAGTTCATCCTCGGTGTAGTCCGCCGGCTGCGGGTCATGGGAATCGAGAATTTCGTCGACGGTCGGAATCTTGTACTCGTCATAATGCACCGTGGGATCGCGTTGCGGAATACCCGTCGAAGCCGCGGTACCAATCTGGTTCGGCGGCACGTACGACGGATCCTGATCGACTTCGTCGGAACCCACGATGACTGGGATGTAAGTGTCGTCGTCAGAAGCCGTTTCTCCAGAGAACGTCCCCTCGGAGCCAGCGACAACAGTACGTTCATCGGCAACCGTACGTTCATCGGCAATAGTACGTTCATCAGCAACCGTACGTCCATCGGCAACCGTACGTCCATCGGCAACCGTACGTTCTTCGGCAACCGTCGGTTCGTCTGCAGCCCGGCGATCCGCGGCGGCACCACTTGTTACCGCCTCTTTTTCGCCACCGCGCACAGCTCCCTTCACCACCAGGCGGTTCTGGTGCGCCTTTTCCCATTCCAAAACATCACGCGCCCTGCGGATGGCAGCAATGCGGTCACGGATTTCCTTTATCTGCAACGCGCTCATGTGGCGTTCGTTATTGCGCAGTTCCTCTTCCAAACGCAAAATCTCGGGATCCTCGCCCAAATTGCCCGTCGAAGGCTCCGCCGCCGCGGCAACCGTCGCATCGGCCACGACAGTCGCATCGTCCCCCCGTTTGAATCCCGGGGGCGCCATGGTCGTCATGTCGGCATACGGGTTCTCGGCAAGACCATTCGCGACATTCGCAGGCAACTCCTCGTCGCGGGATTCGCCCACGGGGCCCATCATGCCACGTTTGACCTTGAACGGCTTGATCTCGGCCTTATCCTTGATTTTATAGCCATCGGGCACAGAATACATGGTGCTGTCGTCGACGAGCACGCTCCTGCGATCACTATCGCCACGGGTATTACGAACCGGCTCGCGCTCCATACCGGCGACCGTATCGTCGGCATCAACCGCTTTTTTATGGAAGAGACCCGCCACCCACTTCGCGGCTTTAGCCAAAAAGGCAAAATGCCTTGGGCGAACGCCAAACGAAAGGACCAGCACCAATACCAGCACGGCAACCAAAATCATGACCGGCGCCAAGACCGAGACCGTCCCGAACACAGAAACAAACACGTACTGCATAAAGAACTGCCCCAGCACGCCACCGTTGGAGAACAGCACCTCCCTCGAAAGCCCTGTCGCCCCATAAGATTTCAAGGAGAGCAGGCACGACAGATCCAACGTCAAAAGAGTCATGCCCACCGAGAAACTGAGCAGGCGTTCGCGCAGGTTCTTGAGAGCAATAAAGAGTCCCCAAAGCACAAGCGCCAAGGTAAAAAAGATGACCGGCAGGCGGCCAAAAACAAACGTGAACGCATCGGGGACCATGCCGCCAAAAACGGGGCCGAGCCAGTTGCCCTCGCTTCCGCTGTAGACCGAGCTCACGCACCCCAGCAACAAAACAACGCCGACAGAAAACAGGAACCACCCCAAAACCATCTGGTAAAACGGGGTTTCGTTGTCACTTTCGGCGATTTTTTTAGAATTTCCCTTTCCTTTCGTCGTTTTTTTCTTAGTTGCAGCCAAATTTTTGCTCCTTCGCAATTTCCGTTTTAAATATAATTTAAGTTCTTTTATTATAATTGCAACATGCAAAGAAAAGTCGCCAAAAAGCTCAAGAAACTTGCCGTTGGTTCAGTAACGACCATTATCATTGTTTTTTTAATTCTGATCCTCGGCAACGTCCAGGACCCGTATGTTCCCTTCGCTCGTTCCGGCGCTGAATCCCTGGAATACCTTTTTTACGACATGTTCTTCAAGACAAGCACCGGCAAGGTGACCGAAATCAAGATCGACAAGAACGTCATTGCCGCCGACAACTATGACCCCAACATTTTGATTGTGGATATTGACGAGAACTCCCTGGTAAAGCTGGGCAACTACAATACCTGGGATCGCGACCGCCATGCCGAAGTCGTGCGCACCCTGAGCAACGGCGGCGCCTCGGCAATCGCATTCGATATTCTTTTTAAGACGGCCGACTTTGGAAAGCTGAAGGCGAGCCAGAGTATTTCGGTGCTTCAGGACCTTTCGTCGCAAAACATTCTTGACACCGCAAAATACCACGCCCTCGAAAGCGCAGTCACCCTGGCCACTACACCCGATTCCGTACTCGCCAAGAAATCGGATCTGGACCTGGATTCTTCTCTCTACAACTCCATCCGCGCCCACTACAATTTTGATTCCATGCTCGTGCAAGCGGTGCAAGAGAGCAAGAACACCATCATTTGCTACGACATGAGCGAATGGACCAACTACCAGTACGAAACCGTATGGCGACCGCTCAGCGGCGTGGAACGTGCCAAAAGCATTGGTTACGGATCCACTCTGGAAATGAGCCAGGTGGACCACCCCGAATACATTGAATCCAAGGACATTCTCGACAACGTGTTCCCCGAATTGACACACGCCAGCAAGTTCTTTGGCACCGTCAACGCCTACCCCGATGACGACGGCGTGGAACGCCGCGTGTCGATGCTGTACAAATTCCCCAACAAGGAACTGGATTCCACCCTGACCGACGACCAGATTAAGATTTACACCACGATGTCCCTCATGACGGTTCTCCACCTCTACCACCAAAAGCCGGAGAACGTAAAGATCAAGATGGGCAAGTACATTGACATCGGCAAGCCCTTTGGCATATACCGTGACTCTGCGGGAGTGTTGCACACCACCTTCCCGCGCTTCACCTACCCCATGTTCATCGCGCTGCAAGAAAAAATCAAGGCGAACAACGAAAAACTCAAGAAAACGCCCAAGAACAAGAGAAAGCAGGAATTCATTGATGTTTCCTCGAAGATCGTGGTCAACAAGGACAACGATGGCGTCATCACTATTGAAAGTTTCGAAGGACAAATTCTCACCGAGAACCTTTCCAAGACTGCCATGGAGCTCGACACCAATGTGTTCAACGAACTGGAAGGATTCGAGCCCAAGGACGTTGCCGAGAACATGACGCTTGCACGGGACTCCACCGAAAAGAACCGCTTTTTGTTGACCGATACCGAGGAGGAGGACGAGGTTCTCATTACGCCCTATGTGGTCAAAACCCTAAAATTCTATGCCGACACCATCGCCAACATGCCAAACGGCAATGCACTCCATTTGTCGTTGGACATGGACATCCGTTACGACTTCAACAGCAAGGAATGGAAATCCAACTTGGTCATCTTGAGTTCCGACGTGTTGCGAGACATCATCAATACCTCCATGGATAAAATCGAGGCTCTTAAGCCCGGTGAAGAATTCCGCTTTGGCAATGTAAAGCGAGTCCCCATCGACAAGTACGGACGTTACCTGGTCAACTACCAGAGCCGTTACAACACCAGCGAAGCCAAGCGCAGTTTCCAGCATGTGTCTTACTACGATGTGTTAAAGCACCGCATTGACGCCGGCTTCTACCAGGGCAAGACATTCATCCTGGGCTCCGCGGCTACAGCCATGTTTGACTTTGTTTCGGGACCGCACGAAGAACACTACCCCGGTGTGCTGGTTCACGCCACAATCCTCCAGAACATCCTGAACAACAAGTTCCTCGTATTCCTCGACGAGCACTACCAGCAAATTATGGTCATTTTGCTGGCGCTGTTCTGCCTATTCATAGGCCTCTACATTAGAAGCTTCATTTCTATAATGATATGCATCGCTTTGATGGGAGCTTACACCATTGTCGCCTACAACTTCTTTGTGCAAGGGCTGTACCTGGGCGTATCCAAGCAGCTCCTTGCCATATTGCTCACCAACATCGCCGCCCTAATTGTGCAGTTCTACTACGAATCCAAGGAGAAGAGCTTCTTGAACAACGCGTTCAAACAGTACATTTCTCCCGAGTTGATAGACGAAATGGTGAACAACGAGATTATGCCGACCCTGGGTGGCACCAAGTCGAACATCACCGCCTACTTTACCGACATCGCAAGTTTTTCCACCTTCTCCGAGAAAATCGGCGACCCGAGTAAGCTCGTTGACCTCCTGAATGAATACTTGACTGCCATGACCGACACCCTCCTAAGCAACAAAGGCACACTCGACAAGTACGAAGGCGATGCCATCATCGCGTTCTTTGGTGCGCCGATGCCCCTGGAGAACCACGCCCAAAGCGCTTGCGACTCGGCCGTTGACATGCAGACCAAGCTCATGGGGCTCCGCAAAAAATGGGCCGCCGAAGGAAACCGCTGGCCCAAGGTCGTCCACGACATGCACATGCGCATCGGTATCAACTCCGGAGACATCGTGACGGGAAACATGGGTTCCTCGATGCGCAAGAACTACACCATGATGGGCGACGCCGTGAACCTAGCTGCCCGCCTGGAAAGTGCAGCCAAGCAATACGGCGCCTACATTCAAATTAGCGAAGACACGCAAAAGGATTTGCAAGAAGGGCACTTCATTTACCGCTCGCTCGACACCATCCGCGTGGTCGGCAAGAGCCTCCCCGTCAAGACGTTCGAACTGCTCGAAAAGTCAGGCTGCGCCAACGAAGCAAACCTCAAAAAGCTCGTGGAAATCTGGGAACAGGCCCGTGCCGCCTACCTCGCCATGGAATGGGACAAGGCCATTGAACTGTTCAAGGCGTGCCTCGAATACGAACCGCACCTACCCGAACGCGACCCCGGCAGCAAGACCTGCCCGAGCCTCGTGTACATCCAGCGCTGCGAGAACTACAAGGTCAACCCGCCTGTCGCCCCGGGCGAAACATGGGACGGCGTATTTACCGCCACCAGCAAATAAGCCCCTAGTTCAAACAAAAAAAACGCCCCGACAGGGCGTTTTTTTGTTCAAAAGTCTTAGTTCAGCTCAATGTTGTCAATGAGGCGGGTTTTGCCAAAGAACGCCGCGACCAGAATCACGACCTTGTCTTCTTCGCGCAATGCGCCATTGAACTTTTGCAAGTCCTTCTGGTTTACGACTTCCACGTACTGCACCTGGCCGCGGTTGCCTAAAATGGACTTGATGACCACGTCACGCAGCACAGCCACACGGCGTTCCCCCTTTTCAAAGGTTTCCTTCGCCTGCTTTAAACCGGTGCTGATGCTCAGCGCCTGGGAGCGTTCCAAGTCCGTGAGGTACTCGTTCCTGCTAGAGAGGGCAAGGCCCGAAGCCTCGCGCACAATCTTTACGCGGTGAATCTGTATGTCGAAGTTGAGGTCGCGGACCATGCGTTCGATGAGGAACACCTGCTGGTAGTCCTTCTCGCCAAAGTAGGCGTGGTTCGCGCCCGAAATCAAGAACAACTTAGATACAACCGTCAGCACACCACGGAAGTGTCCCGGGCGGTAAGCGCCGCAATACATGCTTTCGAGGGTCTCGTCGCGGACCAAGGTAAGCGGATCGCCATCGGGGTACATTTCGGCGACACTCGGGGCAAACACAAAGTCAGCGCCCAGCGATTCTGCCAACTTGGCGTCGGCTTCCAGGCGCTTGGGGTACTTGTCCAAATCCTCGTTCTTGCCAAACTGGATGGGGTTTAAAAACACACTCACCACTGTCACATCGCAATTTTTCACGGACTCCTTGATGAGCGCGCCATGACCGTCATGGAGGGCTCCCATCGTAGGGACGAGACCAATTGTTTTACCCTGCATGGCGAGCGGTTTCACTGCGGCGCGCAGGGCATCGATTGACTTGATAATCTGCATTACTATTACCTTTTTATTTTCCTTCGGGGACAAAATATGTGGTTTGTTGCGGGCACTCCGCAATGGCGTTCAGAACCATCTGCAAATGGCTCTCATTGTGCACAAAGTCGATGTTGTCGGTGTTGATGATCAGCACCGGCGCATCGTGATAGTGCCAAAAATGGTGATCGTAGCGCGCCTGCAGATCCTTGAGGTAATTGCCCTCGATGGACTTTTCCATGACGCGGCCACGGCTCTTGATGCGGGCAAGGAGCGTCGGGATGCTCGCCTGCAAATAGACGACCAGGTCCGGCTTGGGCATGTCGCGGCTCAAGGCCTTGGACACAGCCTCGTACATGGCGTACTCGCTGTCGTTCGTAAGGTTCTGCGAGGCAAAAATCTGGTCCTTGTCGTAGGTGTAGTCGCTTACCAAAAGATCGTGGAACAGGTCGCTCTGCAAGGCCGAGTTCTGCAGCTGCTTGTGGCGGTCCAGCAAAAAGAACAGCTGGGTCTGGAAGGCATAGGCATCCCGATTCTCGTAAAATTTTTCGAGGAAGGGGTTCTCTTCGTAATTTTCCTCGATGCACATGGCATTCCAGCGCTCGGCGATGATGCGCGCCAGAGTGGTCTTGCCCACCCCGATGACGCCTTCAATGGCTAAAAAGTGTACGCCCTTGTCGGTAAGCATTACGGTTCCTCCCCAGTGATGGTGCGGAACGGGATTTTATCTTCCCGTGAAAGTAAGTCGGCCAGCAGGTCCTTGACCGGGCACATGCGCAGCGGGTCCTGCCAATCGGGTGCAATATCGTTCAGCGGAACAAGCACAAACTGCCTGTTCGGGATCTCTACGTGCGGGATCGTGGGGCGACCAGACGCCTTCTGGTTGCCAAAGTAGAGCAAATCGAGGTCTATTTCCCTGGAATTCCAGTGCCCGCGGGGCTTGCGGCCCAGCAAGAGCTCGGCCCCCTTGAGGTAATACAGCAGCTGTTTCGGGGTTCCCGAGTACCAAAAACTCACGACCTGGTTAAAATATGGTCCCTGACCGGCCGGACCGACGGGTGGAGTCTCGTAGATGGGGCTCTCGAGCCAACCACCACTGGCAATGCGGTGCAACATATCGCGCCCTTCAGCCAAACGCTTAGAGCGGGGAGCGAGGTTGCTGCCCAAGGCAATAAATACTCTTTCCAAAGATTCCACGTTCCTAATATAGATATTCTGCCAATATAGAATTTGACACCAAAACGGCAAAAACTTGTTGTTTTTGCGTTTGTAGCTGCGAAAAAAAATTTTTTTGCGAAAAAAAGCGTTTTTTTATGACAAAAAACGTTTTTTTATGTATTTTATTGGTCGTTCAAGTAGGAACAAGAATTTCCCACCATATTTTTTTCTCAGAGAGCTTATTTGGCTCTGCTTTGAGATTTTATTCCCTCAATACAAAACTACCATAAAACTTTATACATAAAATATAGAACAACATAATAAGGATAAATAAAGTGCCTAGAACAAAAAAGAATCTGGACCAGAACGAAGTTGTCGAGCCTGTAGAAGCCGCAGAAGAAGCAAAGGCGGCACCCAAGAAGCGCGGGCGCACTCCTAAAAAGGCCTCCGAAAAGGCTGACGAAAAAGTTGCCGAGAACGCCACCGAAAAAAAGACGGAAGCAGCCCCGGTAGAAAAAGCCCCCGAACCGCCGACCCGCGAAAAGCCGACCACCGAATTTACACCCGCCCCCGAAGCCCCTGCCGCCAACACGGCGGCCATGCCCGCGGAAGGATCCGCCCAGGCAACCAACAACAGCGCCGAAGGCGCCCCCGCAGAAGGAACCCCGCAACAAGGCCAGAACAACGGCCAGCAGGGCGACCAGAATAACCGCCATTTCAACAACAACAACAATCAGAACAACAACCGTAACAACGGTAACAATCAAAACAACGGCAACAACCGTTTCAACAAGTTCAACAAGTTCAAGAACCGCCACAACCGCAACCTGCCGCAAGACGACTTTTTGGATGAGAGCATCCAGCTGCCGCCTCCCGACCCCGAGCAGGTGGCCGCCGCACGCGCCAAGTGGAAGCAACTCCGCGGTCTCCCCATGTTCGAGCTGCAGAGCAAGGCCGAAGAACTGGGCATTGTTGACTACAAAAAGATGCGCAAGCAGGCCCTGGTCTACAGCATTTTGAGCGCGACCAACGGCGAAGACACTCCGATTTACACCGAAGGCGTGCTCGAAATCATCCCCGAGGGCGGCCACGGCTTTTTGAGGAACCCCGAGCACAACTACCTCGCCGGTCCCGACGACATTTACATTAGCAAGAACATCATCCGCCGTTACGACCTCAAGATGGGCGACACCATCACGGGCCAGGTGCGCCAGCCCCGCGAAGGTGAAAAGTATTTTGCGCTGCTCCGCATTGACACGGTGAACTTCGAACCCCCCGAAAAGACCAAGCGTCGCGTCGCCTTCGAATACTTGACCCCGATTCACCCCATCGAGCGCCTGAACCTGGAATTCGATTCCCAGGAATACAGCACGCGCCTCATGAACCTCTTCACCCCCATTGGCAAGGGCCAGCGCAGTATTGTGCTCGCCCCGCCGCGCACCGGTAAAACCGTGTTGCTGCAGAACGTGACCAAGGCCATCACGGCGAACCACCCCGAAGTGAAGCTCATCGTGCTCCTGATTGACGAACGCCCCGAAGAAGTGACCGAAATGCGCAAGCTCATCGACCGCCTCAAAGAAGAGAGCGCCGCCCGCGGCAAGAACATCATGGCCGAAGTTCTCGCCTCCACGTTCGACGAGGAACCGGGCCGCCACATCAAGGTGGCAAGCCTCGTTTTGGAAAAGGCGAAGCGCCTTGTGGAGCACGGCAACGACGTGGTGATTTTGCTAGACTCCATCACCCGCTTTGCCCGCGCGAACAACGTCGCCATCCCGCACTCTGGCAAAATTCTCTCGGGCGGTGTGGACGCGAACGCCATGCAGCTTCCCAAAAAGTTCTTTGGCGCCGCCCGTAAAATCGAGAACGGCGGCTCACTCACCATTGTGGGCACAGCCTTGATCGAGACCGGCAGCCGCATGGACGAAGTGATCTTTGAAGAATTCAAGGGCACCGGCAACATGGAACTGGTTTTGGACCGCCGCATTGCCGAAAAGCGCATCTGGCCCGCCATCGACATTTTCAAGTCGGGCACCCGCAAAGAGGAATTGCTGTTGACCGAAGAAGAAATGCGCCGCGTTTGGATTTTGCGCCGTTACCTGCAAGACATGACTACAGTCGAGATCATGGAATTCTTGCGCGACAAATTGAAGCTCTTTAAGACGAACTTCGACTTCTTGGGCTCCATGAACGGTTAAATTTGAGAAAAAGGACTAGTACAATGAACAAGAAAATCTTTTTCGCCGGTACAGGCAATATGGGCGGGGCCATCCTCCGCGGTCTTCTCCAGGCCGGATCCGACCCCAAAACCATCTTTTTCTTTGACCCGAGCGACACCGCAGCGGCTGCCGTGACCGCCCTGGGCTGCGTTCGCGTAAAAAGCTTTGACGAGGGCGTCAAGGCAGCCGACGTGACGTTCCTCTGCGTAAAACCACAGATTTTCAAAAAAGTCTCTGGCGAATGGAACGCCGCCGCCAAGGCGCTCACTGCCCCCAAGACCTTCATTAGCATCATGGCCGGTGTCGCCCGCAGCGCCCTCGTGAGCGTGCTCGGCGAACAGAACCAGGTGCTCCGCGTGATGCCGAACCTGCCGCTCACCGTGGGCAAGGGCACGGTGGCCCTCGCCACCGACGGCGTCAACGACGAAACGCTTGCAACTGCCGAAACAATCTTCGGCACGGTCGGCGTGACCTGCCGCGTGTCAGAATCCTTGATGGACGCCGTCACCGGGCTCTCGGGCAGCGCCCCCGCCTACGTTTTCGAGTTCATCGAAGGGCTCACCCGCGGTGGCGTGAAGGCTGGCCTCACCCGCGATGTCGCGCTCAAGCTCGCCCTCGGCACCATCGAAGGCAGCGTGGAACTCGTCAAGCAGTCGGGCAAGAGTCCAAGCGACCTGTGCGCCATGGTATGCTCCCCCGCGGGCACGACCATCGCCGGCGTGGACGCCCTCGAAGAAGGCGGCTTCCGCTCGAGCCTCATCAAGGCCGTAGTCGCTGGCACCAACCGCTCCAAGGAACTGGGAAAATAATTATGAATTAGGAATTCCGAATTCCTAATTGTCATAATTCCTAATTAACCCGATGCAGCCGATCGTTTTTTTCACCAAAGAAACCGACACATCCTCGTTTATCTTGGACGTGCTTTCTTCGGTGGACTACCAGGTGGAAATCCATGCCGAATTCAATAGCGACCTGAGCCGCCTCGCAGCAATAGTGATTGTGGACCTGGACTCGTTCACCGTTACGGCAGACAACCTTACCGTCATCACCACGAACCTGACCCAGATCCGCACGCAAAGCCCCGACACCATGCTGCTCGTGTATGCGCAAAATCCGGAGCAGTACGCGAACCTCCCCTCCAATCTCTACGACAACTTCCTCTCGGTCGAGGCGGTGCGGTTGCACCTGATGAGCAAGCTCGCGAGGCTCAAAGAAATCATCGCCGCACGCCAGATATTCCGCGAAAGGATGTCGCACCTGGTGGGCAAAAGCGAGGCCATGAACCGCCTCCGCAAAACTGTGGAACGCGCTATTTTGCATACGGGTCCAGTTTTAATCCAAGGCGAGTCCGGAGTCGGCAAGGACCTCATCGCCCGCGCCATCGCCTGCGTATACGACAAGTTCGTGACCGTGAACTGCAGCGCCATCCCCGAGAACCTCTTTGAAAGCGAACTCTTTGGGCACACGCGTGGCGCGTTTACCGGGGCGCAAAACGAGCGCATCGGGCTTTTTGAAGATGCGAACGGCGGCGCCATTTTCCTGGACGAAATCGGCGACATGCCGCTCCACGCCCAAGTCAAGCTGCTACGCGTCATCCAGAATCACGAGATTCGCCCCATTGGCGCCAACAAGACGCGCCACATTGACGTGCGCATCATCGCCGCCACCAACCGCGACCTCAAGGAGGAAATCCGCGAAAAGCGCTTCCGCGAGGATCTCTACTACCGTTTGAACGTCATCCCCATGCAGCTCTCGCCTCTACGCGACCGCAAAGAGGACATCGAGGACTTGGCGAACTACTTTATACACCAGTACGCCCCCGCCGGCGAGCCGTACATACTCTCGGCAGGCGCCTTGCAAAAGCTGCAGCAGTACAACTGGCCCGGCAACATCCGCGAACTCGAAAACGTCGTCCAGCGCACGCTATGCTTTACCGACCCGGGTATTTTGAACGCCGAGGATTTGCAAATGGACGAAGGCGAAAGCGGTACGACCATGGCAAACGCATCGATTTTCGCCACCAGCAGCTACGACGAATTCCGCGAAAAGCAGCTGGACGAGGAGCGCGAATTCCTCAAAGCAAAAATTCTGGAGAACGGCGGCTCGGTGAGCCTCACTGCCGAGCGTCTCGGCATGCTCCGCACCGCCCTCTACAACCGGCTCACCCGCCTGGGCGTGAACGTCAAGGGATTAAAGTAAAGCTTAAAGCCGTTCGACGCTGAACCCGCGCTTGCGCAAGAGTTCAATCACGTTGTCATCGTCCAGCACCAAGTGCGCAGCCCCCACCACCACAAACACACTGCGGTCCTCCGCCAAGAACTGCGCGATGGATTCCGCCATTTTGCCATTGCGGCTCGTGTATACCTTGTCTTCCATCTTTTGGCGCAAGGCTTCGTCTTCGGGAGAATCGCCTTCGCTCTCCTCGTTCATCACCTGGCGCAAAAGCACGTCGTCGCCCGTTTTCCAGGCGCGAATCATGCGAGTCACCATGGAGTCCAGTTCCGAGATTTCACGGAGAGTGGTTTTGAGGTAATAGATTCCCGCGGAATCCGATTCGCTTGAATCGGCAATCGCCCCCACCTGTTCATCAGCGGTCTCCAGGCTCACAATCGCCTTGCCATCGACCGCCGCGCGGTCCAACAGCACCATATCCACACCGTAGCTCGGGTCGATTCCCACACGCTGGATGGCGACCACGCTGAGCGTTGTCGCGGCGAACCACGGTTTCATCGGCATCAACGCCGTCACGGGGAAGTTCCACGACGCACAAATGCTGTCGAGGGAATTCCAGAGCGGACGCGGCAAAATCTGATTGAGTGTCGTGCCCGCAGGGAGCAGGCCCTGCTGCATGGACTTCTGGGCGACCTCGTTACTCACGGAATCGTTGCCAATGTCGATTTCCACGGCCAGTTCCTCGGCATGCGCAAAAGCGGTATCGATGACGGGGTCCAGCGGGTAAAAGGAAGAATCGGCAAAATGCACGCTTCCCAATATATATATCGTAGAATTGCTGTCAGAGACCTTCCAAAAAAAATGTTGTTTAGCACTTGTCTGGGGTGCGGGTCCAATTTCCGCCCTCGGGCTCGAACTACAGGCAACCAAAATCATCGCGAGGAGCACCGCAAAAAAAACGGCGGCAAAGGCGGGACGCAAAATCATTTTTCGGTCCATGCGAACAACCCCCTTTCGCGGGCTTCACCAGCGGGAGCCACCTGCACTCGGCGGTTATCGATGACCGCAATACGGTCACAATACTTCTCGGCGTATTCAATGGAGTGCATCGAAACAACTATGCCCATACGCTGTTCAAGCGCAAGGCTACGCAGCATGCGGAACAGGGCGTGACTCCGCGGGATATCCAAAAAGGCGTTAGGCTCGTCGAGCAACAGGACCTTCACCTGCTGCGCCACCGCCTCCGCCAAATACACGCGGCTACGCTCACCGTCGCTGAGTTCCGCCACGGGGCGATTCGCAAATTCTTCAAGTGTAAAAAGACGCAAGGCGTTTTCAATCACCATCTCGTCTTCGGCGTTGCGGGAATCCAACACGCCCGAATACGGCGTGCGGCCGAGACCCACGAACTCGCGAACCGTCATGCGACCGGGCGCAGGGACGCTCATGCGGACAAGAGCCACATGGGTAGCGCGTTCTTGGGCGCTCCATTGTCCCAAAAGCTTTTCACAAAGCGAGACCTCGCCTGCGAGGGGCGGGATGGTTCCTGCAAAAGTCTTTAACAAGGTGCTCTTGCCACAGCCGTTCTCGCCCATCAAGGCGACGACCTCACCTGCGGACACTTCGAAATCGCAGGGGGTATCACAACACAGGGCGGCCCTACCACCGCGCCCCCCATAGCCAAAAAGCAATCCTGTGCACAAAAGCAACCTACTCATACTTCGCTCCGCGCACAATTACATACAAAATAACAGGAACGCCAACAAGGCTCAAGACCGCGTTCAATGGGATGCCCGCCGGGAACAGCCCAGCCACCATGGCAAGCACCGACCCGCACAAAAATGATGCAGGCAAAAGAACGCGATGGTTCGTGGTTTTAAAAAGCAAGTAAGCGAGGTGCGGCACCGCAATGCCAATAAAGGCGACCGGCCCACAAAAAGCGGTCGAAGCACCCGTCAAGACGCTCGCGCCCAAGAGGGACATGGCACGTGCCCGTTCAACGCGAACGCCCAAACCGCGGGCGAAGTCCTCGCCCATGCGGACCGTGTTCAGGTAACGCATAGAGCAAACCACCAGCACCAGTCCAACGCAAACCGCGAGTGCAAAAAGCCAAACATCGTCAAGCGTCAGGCGAGCAAAACTGCCCAAGCCCCAAGCCACGTAGACCCGCAAGCTCTCCGCCTCGGCACCCGCAATCAAAATGCTCACCAGGGCGTCAATGAAGTAGCCAATTAAAAGTCCCGCCACCAAGAGCACGGCGCTCTGCCTAAAGCGGTAGGCGATCCACATCACCACCGCCGTCACTGCGAGCGCCCCGAGCGAAGCCGCGCCAAGCACGCCAAAACGACCAAAGCTAAAACCTGCGAGCAGCGCCAACGCCACACCCAGGCTCGCACCGCTGCTAATGCCCAGCACAAACGGTCCGCACAGCGGGTTGCGGAACACCGACTGCAAGGTGAGGCCCGAAACCGCAAGCGCTCCGCCCGCAAGCAGAGCAGCGACCAAACGCGGGATTCTCAAATCCCACACAATGCGGTGAGCGACGTCCTCGCCCCAAGGTTCGGCCAACGACCGACACACGTCAGCAAAAGAAAGACCCACCGGTCCAAGCAACAACGTCAAAAAGACCAGCAGCAAAACAGCCGTCGCAAGGATGGTAAAATAAACCGCCATGCGGTTCATGTCACCTACTTCTTTTTGGATTTAGAGTTCTGGAACTCTTTGTTCATCTCTTCGGAAGCAGCCTTGTCGCGGATGTAGATTTCCGGCGGCACGTTTTCGAAGCCCTGGAGAGCGTTGAGCCAGTTATCGTTCAGGTCGCGGAATTCCAGCTTTTTCAGGTTGTGCCTAAGGGAATCGCCACGAATGCGGAAAGTCACGTAGTCCCAACGAATCACTTCGCGGTCGCGGAACACTTCGCGCGTCACGAGGGAAGAATCGTTGTCAAAGCGGTAGCGGGCCTTGTAGGTATACTCGCCGGTCATTTGGTAACGGCCGGAATCGGAGTACGTGCGGGTCACGCCGTAAAGGGTGTCGTTCATGCCAAAGCGGAGTTCCGCATCGCGGAAGGCATGGCCGTGCGAAACAATCGGGGTACGCCACACACCAAAGACCTCGCCCTTCATGGACTTCTGGAAAACAGTATCAACCTTCCAGTGGTCAAAGTTGCTCTTGTCGTACTTGGCGCGCTTAACGTACTTGCCCTCCTGGATCATGCGGCGGATGCTGTCGGCCTTCGCCTTGGCAAGGCTGTCGGAATTGACCTTCGCCTTGACGGGGCTGGCATGAGACCGGTCCATCGAGTCCAGTTTGGCCTGGATCATGTCGTCGAGAGTTGTAGAGGCTCCACGGGGAGCCACAACGTCTGACTGGGGGGCAGGCGGATTAGATTGCGCGAAACACACCCCTGCCAAAGCAAGGGATAAAATAGAAGCGAAAATACACTTAGAATAAGACAAAATCATCACTACTAAATTTAGTTAAAGCTTTTTTTAAAAGGCAAAAAAAACAATAAATTGCCCCTTTTGAGGGGGTAAAATGGGCAATAAGCTATATTTGGGGCATGCTCGATTACTCGCAAGTGAAAACTCCTTGTTACGTTCTGGACGAAAACCGCCTTCGCCGGAACATGGACATCCTCTCCGACATCCAAAAAAGGACCGGAGTCAAGATTATTTGCGCCCTCAAGGGGTACAGTTTTTGGCGAAGTTTCCCCATTATCGGCGAATACCTGCCGGGGGCGACAGCCAGCAGCCTGAACGAAGCCAGGCTCGCCAAGGAGGAAATGGGCAAAGAGGTACACGTGTTCGCCCCCGCTTACGAGGACGACGAAATCGACCAGATACTAGCCCTTGCCGACCACATCACCTTCAACAGTTTTAGCCAGTGGGCCCGCTTCAAGGACCGCGCCCTCAAGGCGGGCGTGAGCTGCGGCATCCGCGTGAACCCGCAATACTCCACCGTGGAGACCGACCTGTACAACCCCTGCGGCAAGTTCAGCCGCCTGGGCGTGACCGAGGCCGAGTTCAAACCCGAACTGCTGGACGGCATCGAGGGGCTGCACTTCCATGCCCTGTGCGAGCAGGACGCCGATGCGCTGGAAGGAGTCCTCGCGGCATTTGAACAACACTTTGGCAAATACCTCGACCGCATGAAGTGGGTCAACTTTGGCGGCGGGCACCACATTACCCGCAAAGACTACCACAGGGAACAGCTGGTGGAACTGCTGAACAACTTCAAGGCGCACCACCCGCACCTGCAGGTCATCATGGAACCGGGCGAAGCCATTGGCTGGCAAACCGGCGAACTAGTGACGAACGTCGCCGACATTGTACACAACGAAATGGACATCGCCATTTTGAACGTGAGCGTGAGCGCCCACATGCCCGACTGCCTCGAGATGCCATACCGCCCCGCCGTGACCGGGGCCGACCTCCCCGGCGTCAAGAAATTTACATACAAATTAACCGGAAATACCTGCCTTGCCGGCGACCAGCTCGGGGACTTCTCGTTTGACAAGCCGCTCCAAACAGGCGACCAGATTATCTTTGAAGACATGATTCACTACACCATGGTAAAGACGACCTTCTTTAACGGCGTGCGCCACCCGAATATCGGCATGTTCGATAAAGAGGGCAAGTTCCACCTGCTGCACGAGTTCACCTACGAGCAGTTCAAAGAGAAACTGTAATGAGGTGTGAAGTGTGAGGTGTGAAATGAAATGCGGACGAATATGATTTTTTATAGCGAAGAAGAGACATACAACTGGGCAAAGGAATTCGCCAGCACACTAAAGCCGGGTGACATGGTCGCTATGTACGGGAACCTGGGCGCAGGCAAGACCGTCATTAGCCGCGGGATTTGCGCCGGCCTCGGCTTCTCGGGAACGGTATGCTCCCCCACCTACACCATTTTGCACGAATACCCAAACGACCCGCCCATTTTCCACTTTGACCTTTACCGCCTCGAGGGCGGCGCCGACCTAGGCGAAGTCGGGATGGACCCGGACTACCTGGCGAAAGGCATCAGCCTCATCGAGTGGCCCGAACGCATGGACGACACCAGCGGGATTACGCACACCATCCGCATCCAGATTCTCTCTGAAACGGAACGCGAGATTACGGTGGAATAAAAAAGCCTTGGCGACAAGCCAAGGTTTTTTACAAATAGAATCCGGACTTTACTTCGCCGTCTTGGAGACCACCGGACGGATGCGCTTGCCGCAAAGCGTCACCACAATGCCCGCCTGCGCGAACATGTAATAGGCGGTATCGCGGCTGTTGTTCAAAGTGGACTTCGGGTCGTAATCATCCTTGGTCACAAACACTTCGGCCACGCCAGAAAGGCTCACATCCAAAGCGCAGCGTTCACACGGGAAACCGATTACATAGAGCTTGGATCCGGGAGGCACCTTGCCGCGGGCATAGTGCAGCGCATTGATTTCGGCATGCACCATGAAGGGGTACTTGTTCGCCTCGAACTCGTGGTGGCTCAAAAGCTCGCCGGAGTCAGCGTCGAGCAGGTCGTAGGCCAGCAGTTGCTTTTCGCGGGTGTACGGCACTGTTTCGTCATCAAAACCCGCCGGGGCACCATTGTAGCCCGTGCTAATGACACGGCCGTCGGCACTTACGAGCACGGCGCCCATCTGGGTATTTTGGTCTTTGCTGAGGCGTGCCTGCGCACACATCATTTGGGTATAGACTTCGTCACGAAGCTTGGAGCGAGTGGAATTGTGGTTCATAAAAAAAAATATATAAAAAACCGGCGAGAAAATCTCGCCGGCCCCGTACACCAATGTAGGTGAATTTATTGAGAATCGTCCTTTACTCGACGTTTTTGCCCTTTTCGAGGGCGGCTTCGAGAGTCATGCCCGTGAATTCCTGGGCGCTGAACCAGCGGCCGCTCTTCTTGTCGTCAAGCAGCACAGAGACCATCGACCCCGGAATCACGCTTTCGGGGGCGTTGGGGGCGTTGGGACCGCCAAGGTCCGTGCGGAGCCAACCCGGGTCCATTACGTTCATCATCACGTCGGTGCCGTTGAGCTTGCAGGCGAAATCCTTCACGAACTTGGTGAGGGCAGCCTTCGCGGCGGCATAGGCCGAGAGCTCCGGTTCGTTGGCGATGCCGCTCGTGGTGAGCTGCATGCGGCCAAAACCGCGCTTGATCATGCCCGGCAAAAAGTGGTACACAATCTTGATGGGGGCAAAAAAGTTCACCGCCATGGCCTGGTGAAAGTCTTCCATCGTGTTGGTGGTGTAATCGGCAAAGTAGTGGCTCATGAGACCTGCGTTGTTGAACACGAGGTCCACCTGGACACCCCAGCTGTCGATCTCGGCGAGGGCGGCATCGATTTCGGCCTCGTTCTCAAGGTTGCAACCCACGGCACGCACTTCAACGCCAAACGGCTTGATTTCGGCAATCACCTTTTCGGCATGGCTCTTGTCGCGGCCCTGCAAAATAATATTGGCACCGAGTTTCGCCATTTCAATAGCGGTAAGGCGGCCGACTCCGCGGCACCCACCCGTAACAAGACACCATTTGCCCTTGACATCAATCATTTTCAATCCCTTTGCGCCATGCGCTTTTTGAAATCCCCGGGCAAAGCCCTGCAGAAGTGCTTATAAAATAGACAATCGAGCCCCCAAAAAGGGAGCCCGAGGCATAAAAAGTGTATACAGGCGTAAAACCCCTGTATACGGCGAAATGAGTCAAAAAAGCTATTTTACGCAGCGGAGGGAAAGCCCGTCGGCCTTGTTGCTGTTGCCAAAGCCCATCGCATCGATCATGCCCGAAAGGGAGCGAATGAGGCTATGGCGGACGGGATCGCCAAGCTCGGGAGTGTTATCCTCTTCGGATGTCCAGAAATACGCCTTGAAGCCCAGGTCCGCAAAGTTGTTCATGTAATAACGGCCCGAACCGTAGGCAGCGAAACCGAAGTCGTCCGAGCCTGGAGTAGACATCGAACTCGTCCAGGAGTCCACGCTGCGAAGGGAGTTGTTGTCGCTCCCCGTGGCGGACGCGGCGAATTCGCCAAGAGCATCCCATTCGTCGGTGGTGGGCACATGGAATCCCTCAGGGCAAATTCCCTGGGCCGGGATGGCGGGATTTGCCTCCGTGGCATTGAAACTCGAAGAAAGCCCCATGGCGCTGCTCCAGGTGTAGAGTCGTCCATACTTGTCGCAGTTCGCCTGGTTGTTGTCGTAGCACCAGGAGCCGGACGTACAATAATCCAGGTTCTGGGCGAGCCAAATTTGGGTGCCGATGGTTACCGTCTTATAAATTTTGCCATCGCGGGCGTCGCAAATGGTGTTCGGCTCCAACACATCGGGGCACGGCACTATCGACACCTGGCAAGATGCTCCGGCAGAATCGCCACCCGCCCCCTCACCATTGGACGATGTCCCGGAATCGCTCCCGCAGGCAGTCAAGCCGAAACCCGCCATGACCGCAATAAAACCAATTCCCCACTTTAAACTCTTCATGGTAACCCCCATTTGTAAAAGACAAACTAAATGTATATAATACGGGAAAAAAAAGAAGTCCCTGCCGGGGTGACAGGGACTTATTCGCAAGCGATCGACCCATGGTCCTCCCGCTTACATGAATAAAGATAGCAGTATTTTTAGCAAAAAGATTGTAAAATCGCACTTTACAATATTTTTTGTTCTCTTGACGTTCACTTCCACGTCGCGACTCTTTTACTACCTTTGGGAATGATGATCCTCCTTGTCGCCGAAAAACCATCCGTTGCCAACCAGCATTACCGACCAATGCTGGAGCGCATTGAAGGTGAAAAATTCACTCAAGGGGATGGTTGCCTTATCGGCAAAAACCACTGCATCACCTGGTGCGTGGGCCACCTTATCACGCTCGCCCCGCTGGACGCCTACCCCGGTTACGAGGGAGGCTGGCGGCTTTCGAACCTGCCACTTTTGCCCGAAAAGTTCCGCCTCATGGAAATCGAGAGCACCAAAAAGCAGTTGAACGTGGTGCGCGCCATGATGGAAAAGGCAGACGTGCTGGTGAACGGCGCGGATGCCGGCCGAGAAGGAAACCTGATTTTCGACCTGATCCTGGACTTCACCCCGGACTTCCGCAAAAAACAGGTGAAGCGCCTGTGGGTAAACAGCTACGTGGCGAAGGATTTGGACAAGGCGTGGAAAAACCTGGAAGACGCCACGCAGCGCGTGAACCTGAGCTATGCCGCACGACTCCGCCAGCGCGCCGACTGGATGGTGGGCCTCAACGCGACACGTGCCTACACGCTCACAGCGGGCCGCGGGAAGATGATTTCGGTTGGGCGCGTGCAAACCCCGACCTTGAACCTGGTCGTAGAGCGCGATACTATCGTGGAGCAGTTCAAGGAACTGTACTACTACAGCGTCGTGGGCACGTGGAAAAACTTCCAGTCGCAGCTGTTGCGACCCGACGAAAAAGCCAAGGGAGACGAAAAAAGCGCCGCCCTCAAGGTCGCCGTGTTCGAGAAGGAGGCGGAGGCGAAAGCGGTCGTGGAGCGTTGCAAGCCCCCTGCCAAAGCGACCATCGCAAAAATAGAGATTGCCCAAAAGAAGCAGTTCCCGCAAAAGCCGTTCGACCTCACAGAACTGCAAAAAGAAGGCAACAAACGGTTCAAATTCAGCGCCCAGCAGGTTCTGGACTGCGCGCAGAACCTCTACGAAAAGAAGCTACTCACCTACCCGCGTACCGACTCGCAATACCTGCCCGACACCATGAAACAGGAGGCATACGCCCTCGCGTCGAGACTCGCTAGCGACAAGGAACGCCCCCTAATGCGCCCGCAGGGCGAGAACTTCATTTTCATCAACTCGAGCAAGGTGACGGACCATTTTGCCATCATCCCCACAGGCGAAGTCCCGCAGAACCTGCCCGAGATGGAGCAAAAGATTTACGACCTCGCCCGCGAACGCTTTGTACACGCCTGGCTCAAGCCCTACGTGTGGAGCGAGATGGACGTCATCCTGAGCGGCGAAGCCGCGATATACAAGACTAGGGGCTTTAGCCCCTTAGTCGCGTTAGGTTCGAAGGAGCAGGATCCAGACCTGTTTAGATTAAAGCTGAAGCGCAACGAGGACATGGGGTTCCGCGCGATTGTCAAGGAAGAGAAGAAGAAGAAGGCCAAGGGCAAACGCGGTGACAACGCCGATGCCACAAGCGCCGATGCAGAAGGCGGCAACACCGACGAAATCACGAACCTGGTTGAAGCCTTCCCGGAATGGAACGTGGGCGACACCTCCCCCTTCGACAGCGTGGAACTGCAGAAGAAAAAGAAGAGCAAGCCCAAGTACTACACCGAGGCCACTCTCCTTGCCGCCATGAAGACGGCGGGCAAGCAGGTGGAGAACGAGGAACTCGCCGAAGCCATGAAAGAACGTGGTCTCGGCACGCCGGCTACGCAAGCGGGCATCATCGAGACCCTCAAAAAACGCGGCTTTATCGAGATGCAAAAGAACTACATCGTGAGCACCGCCCGCGGGCGCGAAGTCATTTCGCTGGTGGACGACAAAATCAAGTCGCCCGAAATGACCGGCGAATGGGAATTCAAGCTCTCCCAGGTTGAAAAAGGCAAACTCGAGCCTGTCGAATTCCGCGACGGCATCGTGAACTACGTCAAGGATCTCTTTGAACACTTGCACCAAAAGTACGGGGCGCAGTTCGAACGCGAAACCGTGACTGAGGCCATTCTCTGCCCCAAATGCAAGTCCCCACTGGAAATCGCCCCGTGGGGCTACGTGTGCCACGGCGAGAGTTGCGGGCTCAAGTTCGGACACACCATTGCCGGACGCACGCTCACCCACGCCGAAATGAAGCAACTCCTCGAAACGCGGGCGACCCAGGTCCTCGACGGCTTTGTGAGCAAAAAGGGCACGACTTTCAGCGCCATCGTCAAACTCGACGACGAATACAAAACCGTGTTCGAGTTCCCCAAGAAGGCGTTCCCGAAGCGCGACCTCCCCTGCCCTTGCTGCGGCGACCAGCTCCGGTTCCGCAAGGGAACCGGCACCAACGGCGAGAACCTCTCGGCGTTCGTGTGCATGAACCCGCAATGCCGCTACGGGATCCCGCAGGTGTTCTACCAGCGCGAATTCAGCGACGAAGAAGTGGAAGGGCTCCTCAAGACCAAGAGCACGCCCGTGCTGGAACCATTCAAAAAGAACGGCACGGTGTTCCGTGCCGCCCTCGAAATTCGCGAAGGCGGAAAACTCGCCTTCAATAAGCTGACTGTAGAAGTCATCCCGTAGGGATCACCCCGCCTTTTTACCAGTCCATGCCCTCCACCGGCACGTACTTGCGGCTGCCATCGGCAGCAATGATGATGCCGATGCCGCTCAGGTAATGGAGCCAGGTGTTGCTGTCGTAGAAGCCCATGGTCTTGTTGGTGCAGTAGGCAATAAGCGGCACCAAGAGCTGGTCATGCGAAATGAACACGGCAAAGTTGTACGCCGCCGGCACACTCGGGATCACCTTGTCCACAAGCAGTTCCACGCTCCTCTCGGCAAGGTTGTAGACTGCATCGGCATACTTGTCTTCGTACACCCAGGCGGCAATGTACTCGTAAGAGCTGACGCCGACGCTGCTGCTTGTAAATTCCGTTTCGTAGGCGGAGTACGCCTCGCTGTCCTTCACGTACCAGCCACCGTTCAAGGCAGAGAGATTGATGCTGTTCGCCTCGCTCAAGGTTTCGCCGCGGCCCTCGGCAATGTAAGTAGCCGACTCCTTGGCACGGGTGTAGTCGGAAAATCCGTAGAAGAACGGGTCAGTTCCCGCGACCTTCGCGCCCACGCCCTTGGCCTCTTCCACACCGGCTTCGGTCAAGTGCGCTTCCAGGCCAGAATCGTCCTTGTTGCGGCGACCGTGACGCAAGATCAAAATGCGCTTTTCGCCAGCAGCAAGACCCTGATAGAACGTCTTGATGTCAATGAAAGTGTTCGTCGCCGAAGCCAGCACATACGGCTGGTCCTTGGCGACTTCGGTAGCCAGGTCAAACGGCACCGGCGTAATCTGCCCCGCATCGGCAGAGGATTCGGGAGTCGGGGGGACCGTCGCACTAGAGAGCGTGGCAGGCTCACCCGAGTCGGACGAAGCCGGGAGGGCCGCCTCCGAGGAGAGGTTCGTGTCGGGATAGACTACCGCCGAAGAAGCCGGAGCCTGCTGTTCAGGTTCCGTTCCCGTAGAACTATCGTCGCCGCAGGCCACCAACGCCATTGCTGAAAGAAACAAGGCCGATGCAAAAATTTTCTTCATTTGAAATCCTCCGTGACAAAAAAAATCACTTCAAAAAAATTACTGGATATATGATATATTTTTCAAGGTTCCATTACCACCCCCCAAGGGAAAATTTTTATTAACCAACACTGCCAATTGGACCGGGTACACCCCGAATATTTGTATATTTGACGCGTAAAAGGTCAATATGAGCGAAAACTACAAATACGGTTTTGTCACAGATATCGAGAACGAGGCTTTTGAGAAAGGCCTGAACGAAGATATCATCCGCAGGGCTTCCAAGCTCCGCGGTGAACCGCAGTTCATGCTCGATTTCCGACTGAAAGCGTATGAAAAGCTCAAAACCATGGAACAGCCGAACTGGGGCGAGCTGAGTTTTGCGCCGGTCGATTTGCAGGACATTGTCTACTACTCCGCCCCGAAGACCAAGAAGAGCCACGAAAAAATCGAAGACGTGGACCCGGAACTCCTGGCCACCTTCGAAAAATTGGGCATCCCGCTGGACGAACAGAAGCGACTCGCCAACGTGGCCGTGGACGCAGTCTTTGATTCGGTGAGCATTTACACCAGCCATAAGAGAAAGCTCATGGAGATGGGCATCCTGTTCTGCTCCATCAGCGACGCCATCAAGGAATACCCCGAGCTCATCGAGGAATACCTGGGCTCGGTCGTGCCCGCGGGCGACAACTACTTCGCGGCCTTGAACAGTGCCGTCTTTGGCGACGGGAGTTTCGTCTACATCCCGCCTGGAGTCAAGTGTCCGATGGACCTTTCCACCTACTTCCGCATCAACAACAAGGAAGCGGGCCAGTTCGAACGCACTTTGATTATCGCCGACGAAGGGGCCAGCGTGAGCTACCTGGAAGGTTGCACCGCGCCGGAATATTCCAGCAAGCAGTTGCACAGCGCCATCGTGGAACTTGTGGCGAAGGACAACGCCAGCATTAAATATTCGACCGTGCAGAACTGGTACGCGGGCGACCGCGAAACGGGCGCCGGCGGCGTGTACAATTTCGTCACGAAGCGCGGAAAGTGTGCCGGCAAGAACAGCCGCATCAGCTGGACGCAGGTCGAGACGGGTTCCGCGATTACGTGGAAGTACCCGAGCTGCGTGCTTCTGGGCGACAACTCCGTCGGTGAATTCTACAGCGTGGCCCTCACCAACGGGCACATGCAGGCAGACACCGGCACCAAGATGATCCACATCGGCAAGAACACCAAGAGCACGATTATCAGCAAGGGCATTAGCGCCGACTACTCGAGCAACGCTTACCGCGGCGAAGTGAGCATCCGCAAGTCCGCCACTGGCGCCCGGAACTACACCCAGTGCGACAGCATGCTCGTGGGCACAAAGAGTGCGGCTCACACGTTCCCCTACATCACGGTAGCAAATGCAAGTTCCACCACGGAACACGAAGCGACGACCAGCCGCATCAGCGAAGACCAGCTCTTCTACTTCGAGAGTCGCGGTATCAAGCGCGAAGACGCAATACAAGCGATGGTGGGCGGTTTCTGCAAGGACGTGTTCAAGGAACTCCCGGGCGAATTCGCGACGGAAGCAAGGCAGTTGCTGACGCTCAAGCTCGAACATTCCGTCGGGTAAGCGGCTACGCAGCAATGAACGTCGAAGAATTGAACAGCCTTTTCGAGGCACAGGGCTCACAGCGTTGGGCGGTCGCGAACACGACCGCAAAAGAACGCATCGCGAAGTTGAAGGCTCTCCGTAAGGCGATTGTAGACCGCCAACAGGAATTCTACGATGCCGTGTGGGCCGATTTTCACAAGCCGAAGACAGAAGCCTGGCTGACCGAAGTCTTCCCCGCCCTCGAAGAGATCGACTACGCCATCAAGCACCTCCGCAAATGGATGAAGGACAAGCCCGGCAAATGGAGCTGGCTTTTCCCCTTGAACAAGAGCATAAGTCATTTTGAACCGAAGGGACGCGTGCTCATCATGGCGCCGTGGAACTATCCCTTTTTGCTGTTCGTCTCGCCCATAGTCGCGGCCATTGCCGCAGGAAACGTCGTCATCGCGAAACCGAGCCACAAGACTCCGCACGTCGCCGCATTCCTCGAATCGCTTATCGCAGGCGTTTTCGAACAGGATGAAGTCGCCGTCGTGCTGGGAGCCGGAGCGGAAGTCGGCGACAAACTGCTCGCCCTCCCATTCGACCACGTGTTCTTTACGGGTAGCCCGAAGGTCGGCGCGCACGTCGCGGAATGCGCCGCGAAAGTCCATGCCGGCGTCACGCTCGAACTCGGCGGAAAATCCCCGACGATCGTCCTTGAAGATGTGAATGTTGCGGATGCCGCCAAGAAAATCGCCTGGGGCAAGAGCCTCAACGCGGGCCAGACTTGCATCGCGCCGGACTACGTGCTTTGCCCGCACAGACTCGTGCAACCGCTTGCCGAAGCCGTTGCAGACAACATAAAGAAGATGTACGGAGGCACAGAAGATACCCGCAAGGATTGCGAGAACTTCGTGCACATCGTCGAGAGCAGGGCCGTCGAACGCCACAAGGCATTGATACTCGATGCGGTTGAAAAAGGCGCAACAGCCGTCATCGGCGGAGCGGAATTCTGCGACGCGGACGCCAGATACACACCCGCGACCGTCCTCACCGGCGTCACGCCCGAAATGGATATAATGCAGAGCGAAATTTTCGGGCCCATCCTCCCGATTGTCGCCTATGATTCGCTCGATGAGGCTATCCAGTTCGTGCAGGCCCGCCCGAAACCGCTCGCACTTTACATCTTCGGGAAGTCACGACGCGACATCAAGCGCGTGCTGCGCGAAACCACCTCGGGTTCCACCTGCACGAACCACTGCATCTTGCAAATCGAGAACCTCTCCGTGCCCTTCGGGGGCGTTGGCATGAGCGGTACCGGCAATTACCACGGGTTTTACGGATTCAAGACGTTCAGCCACGAACGCAACGTGATGCACCAGGGTGCATTCGACCCCATGCAGTTCTTCTACCCGCCCTACCACAAGGCAAGCGACAAGAGCCTCCGCGCCAAAATCCAGCGGGTCGCGAAGAAGCTTCTAGGATAACAGCGCCATCCCGAATGCTGTATTGAACAGTGTCATCCTGAGTGGCGAAGCCACGAAGGATCCAGGACCGATTTCTAAACCAATTCATAAAACAAATCTTTCCACGTAGGATTAAATCCTTCTAAAAGAGCCAGCTTCCTTTTTCTTGTCCATCCCTTTAGAACTTTTTCGCGCTCTATTGCAAAGCGGATATCTGAAAATTCTTCAAAATAGCCTAACTTATCAACGCCATATTTCTGCGTAAAGCCCGGAAAACGTTTTTCTTTGTGCTCTTTTACACGCTTTATCAAATTACTTGTCACGCCAACATAGAGCGTACCATTTCTTTGACTAAATAAAATGTATGTATAGCTCTTTTGAATCATGCCATAAACATACACAAAAGCAAATGTCATATTATGACAATTCCAAAATATATTTGCAGGACTGGATCCTTCACTACGCAGAGCTTCGTTCAGGATGACGATGTTAAGGGCCTACCCTTCCGTATACAGCTTTTTCATCTCGTCGGTGATAGCCATGGGACGGCCGCGGTTCAGGTCCACGAGCACCCACTGCGTCTCGGATTCAAAAATCACCTTGCCGTCGGAGATGCGCTCGAACTGGCACTTGCGCAGGCACGCCACGCGGCCATACGCCGCCACCCAAGTTGTCCCGCGGATTTCATCGCCCAGAAAAGCCTGGTTCTTGTATTCCACGTGCTGCACGTGAATCATCCAGCCTGCGCCGAGGTTCTTCATCAAGGCCGTACCGCCGACCGATTCGGAATGCGCGATGGCGATATCCTGGATCCACTTCACCGACCAAACGTTGTTGAAGTGGTGATTGTCGTCAATCATCTCGGGCGTCACCTTAAAAACCTGAGAGAACTGCATCGGATTCACCGTTTCTTCCATCGCAATAGCCATAAAGCCTCCTGTCACGGGAAATATAGCAAACCATCTTTTTCATACGGGCAGTAAAAACACGCCTTTTTTATAGCATCAATACCACATCTTTTTACATTTTTATTTTATTTTTCTTTGCGTAAAAACATCAAGAGAGATACATATGGATTGGAACGACTTTACGAGCCTTACCGCCGAAGACATGATGGCCATTTGGGACTTCAAGACCAAGGACCCGTTCTCGATTCTGGGCATCCATCCGCTCGAAACCGACAAGGGAATCAAGACGGTCATCCGCACGTACCAGCCGCAGGCCGCCTTCGTCCGCGGGGAAAGCTGCGACGGCGAAGTGGAATTCGACTTCGTGAAACTGGGCGATACGGGTTTTTTCGAGGCCATCCTCGACATGGAATTCGAACCGTTTTTCTACAACCTGATTATCAAGCAAGGCGACGGCATTGAGTACACGCTCACCGACCCCTACGCCTTCCAGCCGGTGCTCAGCGAATTCGACCGTTACCTGATCGCGGCGGGAACGCACTACGAACTTTACCGCAAACTGGGCGCGAACCTGGTGGAACACCAGGGTTTCAAGGGAGTCCAGTTCGCCGTATGGGCTCCGAACGCCCGCTCCGTCTCTGTCGTGGGCAATTTCAACAGCTGGGACGGACGCCGCCACCAGATGCGCATGCTCGGCAGCTCCGGAATCTGGGAAATCTTCATCCCGAACCTCGGCGAAAACGAACTGTACCGCTTCGAAATCCACGGTGCCGACGGGAACCTGCACGTGAAGGTGGACCCGCTCGCCAAGCTCAGCGAAGTGCGCCCGGCGACCGCCTCCATCACCACGCATATTGACGGCTACGAATGGGGCGACGACCTTTACATGAAGACCCACTGGGCAACCAAGGTTTTTGGAAGCCCGATGAACATCTACGAGGTGCACGCGGGCTCCTGGAGGCGAGACCCCGCGAACCCCGACCGCTTCCTCAACTGGGATGAACTTTCTGAACGCCTCATCCCCTACCTCAAGGAGATGGGCTACACGCACGTGGAATTCCTGCCGCTCGCGGAACACCCGCTCGACGAATCCTGGGGCTACCAGGTGACCGGGTACTACTCCCCCACGAGCCGCTACGGCACGCCCGACCAGTTCCGCCACTTTGTGGACCTGTGCCACCAGAACGAAATCGGCGTGATTCTCGACTGGGTCCCGGCGCACTTCCCGAAGGACGCACACGCGCTCGGACGCTTTGACGGCACCGCCTGCTACGAGCACGCCGACCCGCGCCAGGGCGAACACCCGCACTGGGGCACCTACATATTTAACCTGGGCCGCAACGAAGTCAAGAACTTCCTCATCGCGAACGCGATGTACTGGCTCAAGGAATTCCACTGCGACGGCCTGCGCGTCGACGCCGTGGCATCGATGCTTTATCTCGACTACGGCAAGGGCCCCGGCCAGTGGGTCCCGAACAAGGACGGCGGCAACATCAACTACGACACCATCGAATTCCTGAAGCACCTGAACAGCATCATGGGCCGCCTCACGCCGCACGCGATTTTGATTGCCGAAGAATCCACGAGTTTCCCGAGCATCACGCGCCCGCCGGAGCAGGGCGGCCTCGGATTCCACTACAAGTGGAACATGGGCTGGATGAACGACTTCCTCAGCTACATCGAACACGAGCCCATCCACCGCAAGTACCACCACAACCAGCTGACATTCAGCATGATGTACGCCTACAGCGAGAACTTCATCCAGGTGTTCAGCCACGACGAGGTGGTTCACGGCAAGGGTTCCATGCTCCGCAAGATGCCGGGCGACAACTGGCAGCAGTTCGCAAACCTCCGCCTCACCTATGCCTTCCAGTATGCGCACCCGGGCAAAAAACTCAACTTCATGGGCAACGAGTTCGGGCAGTGGCGCGAATGGAACGAGAAGCAGTCGCTCGACTGGCACCTCGTAAGCTGGGACAGCCACGGAAAGCTGTTGCAGATGATGAAGACGCTCAACCACCTGTACAAGGAAAACGCACCCTTCTGGGAAATCGACCACTACCACACCGGTTTCGAGTGGATCTGGTGCGACGACGCGGACAATTCCATCGTGAGCTTCGTGCGCAAGGACGACCACGGGAACCAGATTCTGTGCGTGTTCAACTTCACGCCGGTCGTGCGTCACGACTACCGCCTGGGCGCCCCCGCCCGCGGAGCCTGGAAGGAAATCTTCAACACGGACGCGGCCATGTTCGGTGGCTCTAACGTGGGTAACTTCGGCGAAGTCTGGACGCAGGACATCCCGTGGCAGAACCGCCAGTGGAGCCTGAACATTCAGCTCCCGCCGCTCGCAGCTCTTTACTTCAGGCTGGAACGGTAACACAACCGTGTCATCCTGAGCTGAGCCGCAGGCGAAGTCGAAGGATCTCAAAAAAAATTTGCCGCGGGCAAATGCCTGCGGCTTTTCATATACGGATAAAAATGCGCGCCCCTTATGGTGCAAAAGAGGGAATTCAATCTTTTACGCAACGAACGGAGTATTTTCCATCAGCATACACTTCAGTCTTTGAAGGATAATCATCATCAAAAGAAAAATACCTTACATAAACAAAACCCAATGCGGCATTTTGAATTTCACTAGTCCAAAATAGAGCTCTTTCACCACTATATCTATATTTGAAAACTGTTTTATCTTCATTATCAGGCATAGCTTGTCCCACAGGCAATACCGCAAAACCATAAGTGTCTAGGCCCTGTTCTTCAACCCAACCAGCACTGCTTTTCAAGTATTTGTCTACTTTCGAGTCACCTTGCTCTTTTTTGATTGTAGAAATAAGTTTTGAAAAATCTGCTGAGTTCGGCAAATGCCAACCTTGCGGACAGACCCCCCTAACAACGCTAGTTGATGTGATTTCACAATCTTCCATACGTCCATAACGACAAAGTTGATATGACCAGCATTCGTCCGAATCTTCATCCAAAAACTTACAATCCGCATCTACGGCCGCAGCCCAATTGTAAAAGCGACCCGTCCTTTGGCAAACACCATCTTTCGATCCATCGGCACAGTAGCTTACTGCAACTCCGCGATTTGACAGAGTCTCTGTACCACTATTATAATTGTAATTCAGATTTTCGGCCATCCAGACTTGAGAACCTATAACAACAGTCCTATATATCTGGTCATCTCTTTCATCCGTTAAACTGCCGTATGTGACATTGGCCGGATAATTATACTCAAAATTTTCATCCGAAAAGGTAATCTGACTTGACGAAGATTCATCGTTAGACGAGGACACCATACTCGAAGATGATAATTTACTGGATGATGAAATATCGCTGGAGGAGGATTTCACACTGGAAGATGAAGCATCACTGGAGGAGGATTTTACACTAGAAGATGAAGCTCCGCTGGAAGACATTGATGTACTAGACGAAAGTTTTTCGCTAGAATATGTCGAAGCACTAGATGAAGTGTTTTTACTGGACGAAGAATTTCTTCCTGATTTCTCAAGCGAAACAAAAGAAATTAAGTCAACACCCTCACTGTAACTGGTATAAGTAACCTTTATTTTATACAAGTTTGATTCATGGGAAATTGTTCCTGTATAGGTGCAGCGAGTCATAGCAGCATTTGCATCTGTTGACGACTCAATATTTTCTATACCAGCCTTGCTTAAAGCTGACTTAAATGCATTTTGGCTCAAATCCGTTTTTTCAGCTTTTGAATCATCTACCATAATGGCTGACGTTGATGTAAATTTGACATTCTTTTGTATATAGTTTTCTGAAAAAACGTTCTCCAAATAAGTATAGACAATTAACTCCGTTTCCGTAGAAAACGTATTCACATCGACATTCAAATGTCCAGCAACCATGCTATCTAGCGAATTCCATAACAAAGTTGCCTTAAATCGACTATTTTCACTCAATCCTGATTTCGTGTACTCCACAGATGATTCATAAAGAACTTTTTCTTCATAACCCATATCCTTTAGTGCTTTGATAAAATCAGCCTGTTCCGATTGAGAAAACTCTTGTGCCACATCGCATCCGCCCCCAACTGTTTTTTCCCAGACAAGGGATGACTTTGGCATGTAAGTTTCCGCCAAGACACAGTTAGAAGCCTTCGCAGAACTGCTTGAATAATTTATGGTTTCTTTTTCAAAAGAGTACAAATCATTTGAATCTGTCGAGGAAGATAATATCGAGGTAGCAGAAGAAGCGGAGTCATCGCTACAACCTAAATAAATCGCACAAATTCCACCCATCAGGGCAGCAATCAGCGTTATTCTAAAAAAATGTATCATAACAGCCTCTTCTTCTAAAGATTTTGACCCTTTTAAAAATAATACAATTTTCATTTTTTTCCTACACAATAAAATGCAAAAAGAACGCCCCGGCAGAGCCGAGGCGTTTCTTCAAAGAATGATTCCGGCGGTTAAGCCGGAATGATATTCCTTATTCCACCGTGATGAGGGTGACGGTGCGCTTGCCGACCTTAACCGGCTTGCTAATGTCAACACCCTTCTTGGCCTTCTTGGACGGATCGTTTGCCCAGCCTTCCTTCAGCTTTTCAGAGCTGCGGTCGAGCGTCTGGACAGTGGCCTTGCCCTTGAAGCCAGGAATGTTCAGCTTGAGTTCGTAGTCGCTGTACGGGCTCTTGTTGATCACGAGGAGGCTCTTCTTCTTGCCGTTTTCGGTGTAGTAAGTCGTGATGAGCGATTCCTTGTCACCGGAGATTTCGGTCTTGAGGAGCTTGCCGCGGAGAGCGTCAGAAGCCATCTGGAATGCCCAGTAGCTCGGACGCGGGCAGTTCATGCATTCTTCTGCAGAACGGGTCAAGTAACCGTAGTCACCGCCTTCCGGAGTGATGTCGTTGTGGATATCCCAGTACTGTGCGTTGTCCACGTTTTCGGTGGCGAGCATAGCGAGGTAATCAGCAACGAACAGGCCGTTTTCGAGAGCGATGGTCTGCGGACCCGGGTTGAAGTCCACGGAGTTCCATTCGGTGAGCCAGAGTTCGATCTTCTTGTCCTTCTTGAAGTGGCTGGTCCACTTGTCCACAACCTTATGGAGACGGCTGTAGATAGGAACGAGGTCCTGCGGAGCAGAGAGGAGTGCGAAGTCGTTTTCTTCACCGAAGTGCTGCGGATAGTGGTGAACAATGAGACCGTCGGCAATGTCGCCGGTTTCCTTGAGCACGTTGTCGTTCCACTGGCCATCGAGCACGCCGAGCACGGCCACCTTAATGGTCGGGTCAACCTTCTTCATGGCTTCGATGAACTTACGGGCGCGCTTACCATAAATGGTACCGCCGTCCTTACCATACTTTTCGTAGTACGGGTGCCAGTTACCATAGACTTCGTTACCGATTTCCCAGTAAACGATGCCGGCCTTCTTGTCGATGTTCGTGTGCTTCACCCAAGCGGCGGCTTCCTGTTCGGTGCCGGAACCGAAGTTCACGGTGAACATGGCGTTAGAACCGGTCTTCTTCAACCAAGCGAGGAATTCGTCGGTATCGACCATCCAGTCGTGGTTGTCGAGGATTTCTTTCCAGTGGTCGTCATCGGCACGGAGACCACCCGGGTAACGGATGATACCGTGGTTGATGCGCTTGGCGAATTCAGCAGTCTGAACCTTGAACTTCGGATTGTCGAGCATGTCGCCATCCCAAAGGGCAGCGTTGATACCGAAGAGGCCACCCGAGATGTTCGGGTTGATCACGTCGCCGGTACCCTTGACTTCAACCTTCACGAGAGCCGGACGGGCAGCAGCCTTGACTTCGCGCTGGTTGGTGAGCTTGATGTTGTCGATTTCGAAGGAGCCGTTAGAACCTTCTCCACCCGGTTTGAAGTCGATAGAAACGACGTTCTTGAGGTCGAACACGCCGTTTTCCTTGGCGTTAGGCGGCTGGTAGTACGGGAACTTGCTGAAGGTGCGGAACGGCACGATCACAGTGGTACGGCCACGCGGCACACCGGTGTTGGACACGAAGAGCTCGTTGCCGGCGTCACCGACCTGGACCGTGATGGACTGCCATGCACGTTCAGAGTAGACGTCGAACATAATGCCCCAGTGGTTGGTCCAGTCGCGGAGCTTGGCGTCGTGAGCGGCAGTGTTCTTGGTGAAGTCGAGAACGAAGTCCACCCAGTCAGACATTTCGAAGTGCTTAATGAAGAGGGTGTTGCCATCGAGCTTGGAGCTCTTGTACGGCATCTCGATTTCGGCCTTAGACTTCGGGCCGAAAGACGGTTCCCACTTGTCCTTGGCAAACTTGCCTTCGAAGTCGGAGATGACCAGGTCCGGAGCCTTGGACTTCCAGTTGTCCCACTTGATATCCGGGTCAACCCAGTCGATATTTTCGGTGAAGGTAATCTGGTCAACAAAGATGGTCACAGGAGCCGGCTTGCCCGGTTCGCCCTGGTTTTCACCCTTGCCCACGGAGAAGCGGATTTCCTGAATCTTGTTCCACTGCACGTCCTTGGCGACTTCGGCCTGCTTGTTAGCATCCCAAGCCTTACCCTTGTCGACGAACTTCTTCAGAGGAATCTTGACGAGCTTCCAGTCCTTGCTGACCTTGGAGCCTTCGATCCAGTCGTTCAGGCTGACCTTGGTCTGGCTCTTGATGTCGTTACCCTGGTTGTCGAGGATACCCACGTAGACCTTTTCGCCACCGAGCTTACCCTTGATCCAGAAGTAGAGACCTCCCTTGTTACGCACCTTGGAGAGGTCAATGAACTTGCCTTCGCCAAGAGAGTAGGTCACGCCGGACCAGTCGTTGTTATCGATGTACAGGGCGAGCACGTTCGGGTTGCCCTGAGTCTTGGAGTTAGCTTCGCGCTGGGCAGAAAGACCACCGTAGCTGTAGCTGAAGCCCTTGAGCTGGTTATCGTAGAACGTACCATTCTTGACAGGCTTAGCCTTGCCGTCGAGCTTTTCGGGGTTCTTCGGGCCGTCAATGACGTCGTTGTTTTCGTCCCAGTAAACAATCTTCTTCTTCGGGGCAGCCTTCTTGTTGCCCTTCACGATTTCGATGTTGTCCACCCAGACTTCGAATTCGCTAGCAGCGCTCTTGTCGATGGAGAAACGGATTTCAGCAATCTTGTCCCAGTCGATACGGGCAGGGAATTCGGACTTGCGGGTGTTGTCCCAATAAAGACCACGGTCCGGGAAGTCCACGAGAGGAATGGAAACCTTCTTCCAGTCCTTCGTCACAGCGCCACCCTCGATATACTTGTTCATCGGGAGCACGACCTGCGTCTTCTTGCCATCGGAAACTTCTTCGTCCAGCAGGCCGATTTTCACGTTTTCGCCGCCGTTCTTGCCCTTAATCATAAACTCGACCTTGGAATCAAGCATGTACTTGTTCAAGTCGAAGAATTCATTGTAAAGGCAGATGGAAGCACCGGAGTATTCCTTCGGGTCCAGCTTGATATTCAGTGCGGCCTTGGACTTGTAACCACCATCCTTGGTGATGGTCACGCCCTTGCTCTTACCACCGTAAGAGTAGTCAAAGCCACCCTGACGATACTGTTCGTCGAAGAACTTGTACACGACAGTCTTCGGCTTTTTCGGCTGAGCCATTGCAGCAGTGACACCGATCCCGAGAAGGACGATGGTCGCCGCTTTCAATGTTTGCTTAATCATATATCGCATCCTTTTTGTGTTTATGTTTGTTCTTGAAATTTACGTTTTTTCCCACCAAAACAATGCGTACGCCAAGTTAAATGGCGTACACGCTTGAAAACATTACTTGGCTTCCTTGAGGAGCTTCTCGACCAGTTCCGGGCTGAAGCGATCTTGGCGCTTGCCGTTAATGTAGAAGTTCGGGGTGCCCTGCACGCCGACCTTCACGCCCAACTGGAAGTCCTTATCGATACGGGCGATCATAGCGGAGTCGAGGACCATGTCCTTCTTGAACTTTTCGAGGTCGAGCCCCACTTCCTTGGCGACAGCCAGGTAGACGGAGTCGGAGAGCTCACGAGAATGCGGAGCCAAGGCATAGCGGTATTCCCAGAACTTGCCCTGCTTCTGAGCAGCAATAGAAGAGGCGGCTGCGGCCTGGGCGTTGGCGTGGAAGCTCAGCGGGAAGTGCTTGTACACGAACTTGATTTCGTTCGGGTACTTCTTGTTGAGTTCCTGCATGGTCGGGGCAATGCGGCTGCAGTACGGGCACTGGAATTCGGTAAATTCAACAATCGTGAGCTTCGGGTCCTTGGCATTGCCGAACACCGGGCTGTCGTCGTCGGGAATGTCCCAGACCTTGTTGGCCATCTCCATTTCCTTCTTGGCGTCTTCCACAGAAATACCGCGCTTGTCGAGGGCGAACTTGATGGCTTCGAACTCTTCCTTCAAGGTGCTGAAATCCTTTTCAAGGGAATCGAGGCGAGCCTGCTGATTAAAGGAACCGCCAGCAGAGGCCTGGTTACAAGCGACAAGACTGATGGCAAAGATAGCCATAGCTACGATAGAGAGACGTTTCATTTTTTTTCCTTTTGAATTGAGATGTCTAGCGGGCGCGGTCCGCCCACGGGTTTCGGCTTGAAATATATAAAAGTTATCCGTTACTAGTTATTAGTTACTAGTTCATCAAGGTTATAGAAAAGCTTGCAACCAGGCAACAGAAACGGCAACTCGTTGAATATCAACGAGTTAGTGCATCCTAGACAAGTTATTCCTAAAATTATCCCTGCGAAGTTTCGGCGAACTTCAGGTTCTCGTAATTCTTCATCGCGAGATTCAGGCGGTACTCGTTCGGGAACAGGCAAACAAGGTTACGTTCCTTGTCCATCATGCAGTCCATCGCGTATTCCTCGGCGAACTTGCCCAGGTCCTTCTCGGGGCCGGTGACCCAGCGGATGCCATGAGCCGGAACGCGGTCGAGTTGCACGTCGGCGCCGTATTCGCTCTGCAGGCGGAACTTGAGCACGTCGAACTGCAGCTCGCCCACCACACCAATCACAGGTATCGCGGACTTGAGCGGTTCATAAAGCTGCGTCGCACCTTCTTCGCTAAGTTCTGCAAGGCCCTTCGCCATCTGCTTGCTCTTGAGCGGGTTCAAAAGCGTCACGCGGGCAAAGTGTTCCGGGGCGAAGTCCGGAATACCGGTGAAGTTCACCTTCTCGCCGTCAGTCAGTGTATCGCCGATGCGGAAAAGTCCCGGATCGTTAATGCCCACAATGTCACCCGCCCAGGCGTGGTCGATGACTTCCTTGTCCTTAGCGAGGAACGCCGTCGGGGCGGCGAGACGGATTTCGCGGCCCGTGCGCACGTGGTAAACTTTTTCGCCGCGGGTGAAGCTTCCCGAGCAGATGCGCAGGAAGGCGGTGCGGTCGCGGTGCTTGGGGTCCATGTTGGCCTGGATTTTGAAAACAAACGCACTGAAGGCGTCCTCGTCGGGGCTAACCGGGCGCTTGTCGGTCTCGCGCACCATCGGGGGCGGCGCAAGCTTCGCGAAAGCGTTCAACAGCTGACGCACGCCGAAGTTGTTCACCGCAGAACCGAAGAACACGGGGCACATCTCACCCTTCAGGAACTTTTCGTGGTCGAACGGGTCCATACCGCCGGTGACCATCTCGTATTCTTCCTTGAACTGGTTCACCCAGTTCTCGCCGCACATTTCAACGAGGCGCGGATCGTCCGGGCCTTCCATCTGGATGATTTCCTGATGGCCCTCTTCCTTGTTGAAGGTATGGAACGTATTCTCGGCGATGGAATACACACCCTTGAAAAGCTTGCCCACGCCAATCGGGAGCGTAAACGGGGCCGTCTTGATGTGGAGCACGTTTTCAATCTGGTCGAGCAGGTCGAGCACATGGCGGCCATCGAGGTCCATCTTGTTGATGAACGTGATAATCGGGGTGTGGCGCATGCGGCACACGTCCATGAGCTTGATGGTCTGCTTTTCCACGCCGTTCACGCTGTCGATAAGCACGAGGGCAGCATCCACGGCAGTCAGGGCGCGGTAGGTGTCTTCACAGAAGTCCTGGTGCCCCGGGGTATCGACGAGGTTGAACATGCAACCTTCGAACGGGAAATTCAAAACGGAAGAAGAAACCGAAATACCGCGCTGCTGCTCGATTTTCATCCAGTCACTCACGGTGTAGCTGCGGTTCGCCTTCGCGCGCACGTGGCCCGCCTCGCGAATCACGTTCCCGTACCACAGGAACTTCTCGGTGATGGTGGTCTTACCCGCGTCGGGGTGGCTTACGATGGCGAAAGTGCGGCGTTTTTCGATTTCGGAATTCATGGCGCCAAATATAGAAAAATCTACCGATGATGATAGGGGTGGTTTTGCATCACCATCTGCACACGGTACAGCTGTTCCGCTGTAATCACGCGGGCATGGTCGTGGGTGAACGTCAAGGGTGACAGCGAAAGCAGCAGGTCGGCGGATTTTTTGAGTTTTTCGTCAATCCCGTATGCCGAACCGATCAAAAACACCACGTTCCCCGGAAAACGATCGCGCAAGGTGTCGGAGAGCTTCACGGTATCCATGAGCTTGCCTTCTTCCGACAAAATAACTCGTTTGTATTCACTCTTAGGGAATTTCTTTTCGAAAAGGGTTGCCTCTTGAGCGAGGGACTGATTGCGGTCATCCAACTTGGATTCCTTGAGCTCCACCACCTCAAGCGGAATGGCCCCCCCACGCAAGCGCTTCACGTAGCGGTCCACCTCGTCCGCAATGAACGGCGAGCCAGCCTTACCAAAAACAGCCAAAACCCACTTCATAATAAAAAGTGTGTAGTGTGAGATGTGGAATGTTATCTGCCTACGCTCAGGCGTTCGATGAGGAATTCGGGCATGCCCGCCTTGCGCATGCGTTCCTGCGTCTGGAACACGTCGTATTCCACGCGGATTAAGCGCACGCACTTGGTCTCGGTATCGAGCAGGCACCAGCAGGCGCGCGGATCCCGGTCACGCGGTTGCCCCACGCTGCCCACGTTCACCAGCAGGCGTTCGGTGTCGGCAATCACGTACTCGTACTCGTCCAGAATCTTGGGAATGGCCATGGGGCGGCTCGCCACGATCACCGGGCTGTGCGTGTGGCCCACAAAGCAATATGTCCCGCCAAAGTGGTCAAAGGCATCGAGAGCATCCTCCAGGTCGGTCACGTAAACCCAATCGGCGGGCGACATCGGAGAGGCATGTACAAAGGTAATGTCGTTCTCTTCAAAAATGTACGGCAAGGACTTCATGTAGCTCACGGACTCGGCACTCAGGTGCTGCTGGGTCCATTCGATGGCCTGCTTAGCATAGGGGTTGAATCCCACGCTGGACTCGTACTTGATTCCCACGCTGTCGTGGTTGCCAATAAGGCACACGTCCATGTTGTCTTTCGCCAGCTTGACGCATTCGTCGGCATCGACGCCATAACCCACTAAATCACCTAAACAAATCCTTCTTTCAACGCCGTTATCCTTCATGGACTGCAATACAGCCTCAAAGGCAACCGCGTTGGAATGAATATCAGAGCAAATACCGTAAAGCATATCGTAAATGTATATAATTTTCTATCTTTACGTGCGTATGGATTTCATTGAAGACAAGACAAAGGTGAGCATCGCCTACACGCTCAAGGAGTTGAACGGGCGTATTCTGGAAGAAGTCCCCGCCAAATTTCCCTTTGTCTACATTCACGGCTACAACAACATCATCCCAGGCCTGGAAACAGCGCTTTTGGGACGCAAGCTGGGCGAAAAATTTTCCGTCGAAATCCCTGCCAACCTAGGATACGGCCTCTACCGCAAGGATCTGCTGATCCAAGTGCCCAAGGAGGAACTCCAGGAGGTGGGCGAACTCTGGCTTGGCATGGAACTCGAGATGTTCATGGACAACGACATCCGTGAATTCCAGCTCCCCGACACCGCCGACGAGTTCTGCGACGACCTGAACCTGGACGGCGAAGACGAAAGCGACGGCATCTACATTGTCAAGGAAATTTACAAGGACACGGTGCTGGTGGACGGGAACCACCCCTTCGCCGGCAAGGACCTGATTTTTGACGTGGAGGTTGTCGGCATCGAGACCCCCTCCTACACCGAACTCGAGAACGGATTCCCCGACAAGGACGAGTTTGATGAAGGCTACGACGACAATTACGACGACCGCTACGACAACGAAGGCGGTTATAGTGACAACGAAAACAGGAGATGGCGCTAATGGCGAACATGGATGAACTCAAGAAGGCTGCCGGCGTAAAAGCCGCCGACATGATTAAAGACGGCATGACCGTAGGTCTCGGTACAGGCAGCACCGCCGCCCACATGGTGAACCGCCTCGCCGAACGCATCAAGACCGAGGGCATCCACGTGACGGGAGTCTCCACCAGCTGGAGCACCACGTTGCAGTGTCGCAGCCTCGGCATCCCGCTCAAAGAGATGGGCGAAGTCTCCCACCTCGATATGGTGATTGACGGCGCTGACGAAATCGACCCGAAGCGCAACCTCATCAAGGGCCGCGGTGCGGCTCACCTCCTCGAAAAGATTGTCGCCTCCATGACCGACGAATACATCATCATCGCCGACTCAGGCAAGAAGGTGCAAAAGCTCGGCGAAAAGTTCGCCGTGCCCCTCGAAATCATCCCGGGCGCCATCGCCGTGGTCACAGAGCGCGTCAAAAAACTCGGCGGCGAAGTCAAGGTCCGCATGGGCGCCCCCGGCAAGGACGGCCCCGTGATTAGCGATTCCGGCAACCTCATCGCCGATGCGAAGTTCGGCATCATCGAAGATGCAGACAAACTCGCACGCGACCTCGAGCACATTGTGGGCATCGTGGGCCACGGTCTTTTTATTGGCATGGCAACCAAGGTGATTTTGGCCGATGCCGAAAAGGGTCTGGAAATCTTCTAATCCAAAAGACGATTCTACATTTAAAAAAGAAAGCCCCGGTCCAAGGACCGGGGTTTTCTTTTAAGCTTTTGGCTTTGTGACTTAGGCTTCGTCGTCGGAAAGTTCCGGAGCCTTCTTGATCACGTTGCGGCGGCCATAACGGACCTTGGACGGATCAAAAGTGACTTCGGCAGCCGGGGCGGCTTCAGCGGCCGGGGCGGCTGCAACAGGGGCAACCGGAGCAGTTTCCACAGCAGGAGCTGCCGGGGTTTCAACCGGGATACGCGGAGCCAGCGGGCGGCGGGCTTCGGCGGCCGGGGCTTCGGCAGAAGCGGCTGCAGGGGCAGCGGCTTCGGCGACAGGAGCTTCGGCATTGTTGAATTCACGACGCTGACGGTCAGGACGACCTTCACGGCGGTCACGGCGCGGGCCACGGCCTTCGCGCTGTTCGTTGCGGTCACGACCCTGACCCTGCTGGGACTGGCCGTTCTTTTCACCGCGGTTTTCTTTATTCTGACGATCTTTGTTGCGATCCTTATTGTTGCGTTCACCACGCTGGGCCATTTCCTGTGCACTGACAGGACGGCGAGAACCCGGCTTCAGGTTCATGTCGGGGGTGAGCTTTTTAACAATCGGAGTGTGAAGATTGTCGAGAATCTTGCTAACCTTCGTGAGGATAACAATGCACAAAATCACTGCAATGAGTGAAAGTGCGGGAGCAATGTATTCCATCTGGGCACCTCATAAGTAAGGGTTAATCCGCAACTGCAAGCTGGAAAAGACCTGCAGAAGGGGTGATTGCAAGTGTGTGTTAATTAAGGGCCATCTTAATAGCGCCTCCATGGAGACTTGACGGCCGAGGGGGCTCCTGGCGGCGAGGCCGATCCACGGAGCAAGGTTGGTTGTCGCCAAGGCGACAAACCGGGGGCAATCACGGGTGCAAATTTATAAAAATTTCGTTTAAACGAGCGCTTTTTCAACGACTTTTTGCATTTTATCGGTCATTGCGTCCCAA
This sequence comes from Fibrobacter sp. UWP2, assembly GCF_900141705.1. NCBI lineage: Bacteria > Pseudomonadati > Fibrobacterota > Fibrobacteria > Fibrobacterales > Fibrobacteraceae > Fibrobacter > Fibrobacter sp. UWP2. The sequence continues at coordinate 87,914 of NZ_FQYM01000002.1, read as the reverse complement.
CTCATGCCCAAAGCGCGTTTTTTGGCGTTGTTTTCGAGTTCGGAGAGGCGGTCCTTGTCGTGCAGAACGGCGGCAGCCTTCTGGCAGAACCCTTCCGGGTCGTCGTTTTCGTACAGGAGGCCAGTCACGCCGTCCACCACGGAATCCTTGAGGCCCGCGACATTGTTGCTCATCGAAATCGTGCCGCAGAGGTTCGCCTCAATGTTGTTGATGCCCCAGCCTTCCTTGAAGGATGGGTTAATAAAGAGCGACGAGCGGCTCAAGAGGTCGCGCTTTTCGTCTTCGGAGACGCGACCGAGGAACTTCACGGAATCACGCACGCCGAGCTTATCAACCAACTTTTCGAGTTCGCCACGGTAGTCTCCCCCGCCAGCGACTTCGAGCACGATACCCGGGACGAGTTCGCGAAGGCGCGGCATGGCATTGATGACAAACTGAGCGTTCTTGTACTTCATGAGGCGGCCCACGTAAGAAATCACCGGAGGGTCGGCCTTTTTCTCGGTCGGATGGAAATACTCGGTATCGATGCCCGGCTCCACCACCTCGGTCCACTTGGACTTAATGCCCATGTCGGCAATCTCGTCGGCGGTGCTCTGCGAAATGCCGAGGAATTTTTCGCCCTTGTAGAACAGCGCCACGGCGCGTTCCATGAGGTACACGTAGAGGGCGAACGGGAAAAACGCTTCGCGGAAGATGGACTTGCGGAAAAAATGCATCACCATGTGCAGGCGCTTGGTCTTGGTCCCGAGTTTGGTGAAAAACGGGATCTTATTCAAGTCCTCCACAATGAGGTCGTACTCGCCCTGGTGTTTGCGGGCATAAAAAAAGGCGGAATAGTTGAACAGGAACTTGTTGCCAATACGAATGGTACGCATGCCGTCCACCACTTCTTCGTCGGGCAAGCCATTTACTTTGTGTGCAAGGACAGTCACGTCGTAGCCGCGGGTGTTGAGGCGCTTGAAAATTTCGTGAAAATAAAGTTCGGCGCCGCCCGCTTCGGGGTTCTTGATGTCACGCCAGTTGATAAGCAAAATCTTTTTGTTTTCCACGTTACGACCTGTTCAATTTCCGCAAGTAATATACAAATTTTCAGGCACTAGGAATCCGCAAGCGAGCGCATTCTTGCAACCGCTTCCTTAAACAGTGCGGGTTCCTGCAGGAGCGAGACCACCACCCAGCCGTCTTCATCGAAGTCGAAGAAGAAACCCGGCTGCACCAGCACATGCTTTTCTTTAAGCAGGCGGAGCGTAAGTTCCTCATCGTCCTCCCCCAGGCGGATAACCGCATACCAGCCGCCGAGAACTTCGGGGCAGTACTTGGAGGGGAACGCTTCGCGGAGTGTCTGCCAGTTTTGCAAGAGGCGTTCCTTGACGCGCGATTCGTAGGCGGCGGACTGCTTGAGGAGCGCGGTACCGAGAGCCTGCGCCGGGGCAGACACGCTCAGGTAGGCGTCTTCCACGAACTCGAGGGCCGCTCGTATTGGTTCGAACTGTTCGCGCGGGGCATAGAACGCCATCCAGCCTAATTTGAGCTGCGGGGAACCCACGGCCTTGCTGAGTCCGTTCAACCAGAAAATGGGGCACCTGGGGCCGTTTTCGGGAAGGTTGATTAAGTCATTACTGCCCGCATCAAAGAAGTTCGCAGGCTCCGGCTTGCCGCCCATCAGGTATTCCCAACTGCGGCGGACCTCCGGAGAAAAACTGTAATCGCCAAAAACTTCGTCCACCACGAGAATCAAATTGTTCTCTTCGCAGAAACGGACCGCCTCGTTCCATTCCTCGCGCGAGATGCAGTGGCCCGTCGGATTATGCGGTGAGACAAGCAACAGGATTTTCGCCTTTTCCGGTGCCGCCAGCAGGCTGTCAGAATCCAAAACAAAGCGGAAACCGGTCTTTTCCCGCTTCAGCTTCAAAAAATACGGTGCGCATTCCAGATGCTCCAACTGCGCGAGCGTATCGAGCAGCGGGTAGCCCGGCATCGGCGTCAGAATCACGTCGCCCGGATCGCAGAACGTCTTGAACAGAACAGAATATGCTTCGCTCGTACTAGCAGTCAGAATAATCTGGCCTGCGGTAAAGTTACCGCCGCGTTCGCGGTAATATTCTACCACCGCCTCGCGCGCAGACTTCCAGCCCGCCGCATCCGGATTCCAGCAACCGAATTCCTTGCGCGACTCCTCCACCGCTGCATCCAAGTCAATCGGCAAGCCCGCCTTTACTGGCGAACTTACCGTCATGTCGATAAACGGGAGTGAATTCGCGCCGGCACATTCCGCGAGCACATCGGCCTTCGCGCGCTCCAGTTCGGCAAAGAACGGCGACGGCGAAAGGTCTTTAGGCAAGCGGGAAGAAAGCATAAAAACTTACTTCTTCCGACGCAGAAATTTTGCCAGCACGACCGCGATGAGAATCCCCGCAGGGAGCACGACCGCGATTGTCAACAGGATGAGTTTCTGGAAGTCGGAAAGGCCCTTGATAGACTTCTTGAAATCCTTGATCTTGGCAAGCAGCCCGGGCTTGCCTCCCGAGGTGGAGCCGTCGGCTTCCTGCCCCAAGTCCTCGGAACCGGCAAACGCCTCCCCCTTCGGAATCATGGCCATCAACTTGGCCACCGATTCCTTGACAGGCGCAACAAATCCATTCAGCTTACCACGGTACTTGTCGTAGTGGCGCTTGAAAGGGCGTGTCAGCGGTTCGAGCATGGGGCCTCCGGATTATTTCTTGTACAAGAGGTTCACGCCGCCGAAGATGGCGCGCATGTTGGCCTTGAGCGTATCGCTAGAGACGCCGCGGCCTTCGACCTCGGCTCCGTTCGCCTTCAGCTGCACGCGGCTAAGCCCGCGGCCCGCCCACAGCTTGTCCTTCTCGGGAACGACGAGCTGGCGGTATTTGACGAGTTCGACCGGCATGCCGATTTCGCGCATGAGCATGAGGGCGGCCTCGATCGGGCCTTCCGCCGTAATGGACCTCACCAGCGGTTCGCCGTCCTTCTTGAAGTGGAAAATGAAGCGGTTCTCGTCGGGAATGACCTCGATGTTGTTGAACACCAGGCGGCCGTTCACGTTCACGCGCTGCTCGCGGAACACGTCCAGCACGCGCTCGGCGCTGAGTTCGCCTTCCTTTTCGCTGCAGGCCTTCAACACCGGCTGCAGTTCGGCAGCTTCGGCGAGCGTCATCTTGTAACCGAACTTCGTGATAATCTCGTACACGGCGGTGCGGCCGCTCTGGCTCGTGAAGCTCAGGGCGTCGTTCTGGTGGCGACCGATGATGGAGTAGTCGATGGGGCGGTAGGCACCCTTCTTCATGTCCTTCGTCTTGGAGGCGCCATCCTGGTGGATGCCGCTACGGTGCACAATTGCCTCGGCGCCGATCAGCGGGGCGCGGCTGTAGATGTTGATACCGGACCACTGCGAGATGAGAATTGCCGTCTCGTAGATGCGTTCCATGTGCAGGCCGGTCTCGACGCCGGAGTTGTGCAGCGCGACCGCGACTTCGTAGAAATTCGTGTTGCCGCAGCGTTCGCCCAGGCCGTTCAGCGCGACTTCCAGCTGGGTTGCCCCCACGAAGAAGCTTTCGACCGTTGCGGCCGTCGCCATGCCCAGGTCGTTGTGGCAGTGTACCGAAATCGTGATATCCTTCGGGAGCGCCTCGTACACCTGCTTGATCTGGTTCACGTACAGCAGCGGACGGTAGCGTTCCACCGTATTCGGCAGGTTGATGGTCGTCGCACCGGCTTCAACCACAGCCTTCAGCACGTCAATCACGAAATCCATGTTCTCGAGGCAGTCACCGAAGTGCTCGGCGCTGAATTCCACGTCGCCCTTGTCGCCCACGAGCGACTTGGCAAACTTCACGCAATGAACCGCCTTCTCCTTGACCTGTTCGGGGGTCAGGTGCAGCACATGCTCCATGGAGAGCGGGCTTGTCGCGAGGAAGGTATGGATACGCGGGTGCGGTGCAAACTGCACTGCCTCCCAGCAGCGCTGGATATCGCTTTCCACACAGCGGGCCAGGCCCGAGACAACCACGCGCTTTGCCACCTCGTCGCCTTCCTCGGCCATCTTCGCGGTGAGTTGCGCCAGTTCCTTGCACGATTCAAAATCCATCTCGGACGAAGCCGGGAAGCCGACTTCGGCACCCTGCACGCCGAGCTTCAAGAGCTGCAGGTAAACGTCCTTTTTCTGGGCGTTGTTCCAGGGCTTCGGGAGCGCCTGGTTGCCGTCACGCAGGGTGACATCGTAAAAGAAAGGTTGTCTGTTCGCCATATCGGCACTTACATTGCTCATTTTTCATCTCCTTGCCGGCTTCCATGCGCCGCAAAGTTCCTTTTCCTGTTCAAAAATAGCATTTTGCCATAAAAAAGAACCCGCTTCGTCACGGAAGCGGGCCCTTTAAGTTAATTCCTATTCAAAACGAAATAGCCTAAAACCTCGCTCCGTGCGCGATGCTAAGTAGAAGTCGAAGGTTAAGGTTCTTTCTCATGCTATAGAATATACAAAGTTTCATGTGGAATGGCAAGGTCCCGGTTTCGGGATGCCCGCGACTAGCGATTCTCCCAGATACCGTTCGGGAGCTTGCCGATATCGCGAAAGTCGAGCCGAGAGCCACCCGTTGGCGAAGAAACGTCCACCAAACGCGCAAGCGGCTTGCCCGAGCGTTCAATGACGATTTCTTCGTGCTGGAGGGCCACCTGGTTCAGCAGATTGCCGAAATTCTGGCGGGCCTCCATGGCAGTGACGGTCTTTGCCATAGGTTACTTTTTGGCCGGAGCGGGAGCAGGTTCAGCCTTCGGGGCTTCGGCAGCAGGAACTGCGGCAGGGGCTGCTTCGGGAGCGGCAGCAGGAACTGCGGCGGGGGCAGCTTCAGCCGGCTGCTGCAACGCCTTGTCCTGGATTACGAGGTCCACGCGGCGGTTCTTTTGACGGCCTTCCTTGGTGCTGTTGTCGGCAATCGGCATGGTCATGCCGAGACCCGTGGCGGTCAAGCGGTTTCCGTCAATGCCCTGCTCCACCAGGAACGCCTTCACATTGTCGGCGCGCTGCTGAGAGAGCTTCATGTTGTGGTCCGCAGAACCCGTGTTGTCGGTGTTGCCTTCAATGGACACGTTAAACTGCTGGTACACCGAGAGGATGCCAGCCACCTTGGCAAGACTCGTCTTCAAGTCCTGCTTGAGGGAAGCCTTGTTCACGTCAAAGAGGATGTCGCTCATGGAGAGAATAATGCCGCGGGCGTCCTTGGTCACCTGGATCATCTTAGACTGGAGCTCGTTCAGCTTGTTCATGGCCTCGGCCTGGCGGGCTTCGGCCTTGGCGCGTTCCTCGGCGAGGGCGGCCTTTTCGGCTTCGAGCTTCTTTTGGAGGTCGGCTTCGCGTTCGCCGGCTGCCTTGAGGGCGGCTTCCTGGGCGGCTGCTTCGGCCAGGAACTTCTCCTGGTTCTGCTGCATTTCGGCCTGGAGGCGGGCTTCCTGGTCCTTCATCTTGGCCTTCTCGGCTTCAAGGTCGTTCACCTTGCCGCTGCGAGCCTGGTTGATCTGTTCCTGGATGGCCTCGATGGAACGGGCCGTGGCGGCACGCTTTTGCCAGTTTTCGGCAATGCGGTTGCGGAGGGTCTGGGATTCCGCTTGAATTTTAATCATCTGCACATAGAGGGAGCAGTTGGAAGCGAGTCCCATGGACTTTGCAGAAACCGGGTCGTCCTCGACGGCAGCCTTCAAACTAGCTGCAGTATTTTCTGCCTCGACAACGGTCATCTTGGCGTCAAGACCGTTGGCAGGAATCTTCGACTTGGCGGCATCCAGGGATTCCTTGCACATGTCGTAGAGAGACGGGATAGAAGCCGGGTCATTGGCAGGAGCGGCTTCGGGAGCAGCCTCCTGGGCAAAGGCGAAACCGGTGGCGATGGCGCCGAGAGTCAAGAAATTGACGAGTTTCATTACTTGCCCCCCTTGGTTTCCTGGTCCAAAATATTCTGGTAGAGGAGTTTGCGTTCCACGTCAGAGCGAAGTTCCTTCTCGACTTGGGCATCTTCCTTTTTAAGTTCATCACGTTCTGCAGAGAGAAGAGCAATCTTGTATTCCAGCGTACTCTTGTCGGCAGCGGCAATGGCCTTTTCTTCATCTCCATTTTCCTGGAAAGCCTTGGCGCTGTCCAAATCGGCAGCGGCGGTAGCCGTCACAGATGCATCCAGTTTGGATTCTTCGGCAAGCGTTTTGGAACCTTCCGCCTGGCCAATGGAACGTTCCACGGCCTGCTGGTTGCCGGCACAAGCCACAAGGGCAAAGGCCGTCAACCCAAAAAGCAATTTTGTAAGTTTCATTTTTACTCCTTAAATGACTACACATTTGCGCATAATCTACATCTAAACTTAAAAAAATTTATTTTTTTAGTTGTAATGAATTGTGCAAAATAATGTTTATGGAACCTGAAATCCGCTCATATACGGTTAAAAACTTTTTAACCGCCATTAAAAAGAAGCTCGAAGACACTCCGACCGTGTGGGTGCATGGAGTCATCACCCAACTCACCGAGAAGGGCAACATGGTCTATATGAGCATCGCCGATTTTAGGGAGGGAGATGTGAAACCCGAGGCGACCATCGCGCTCAGCTGCTACGCCGGACGGTTCGCCGACATTCGTCTCAAGGCTCTAGCCTGCCCCACCCCCTTTGAAATCAAGGAGCAACTCAAAGTTTGCTTTTTGCTCAAGGCCGACGTATACGTTCCGTTCGGCAAACTCCAGGGGACCATCCTCGACATTGACCCCGTCTATACGCTCGGTGAACTCGCCCTCACCAGGAGCGCCATTTTAAAACGGCTCGCCCTCGAAGGCTTGCTCGAAAAAAACAAGAAACTCCCCCTCGCCGCCATCCCCTTGCGCATAGGCCTCGTCACCGGCGAAAAGACTGCCGCCTACAAGGACTTTACCACAAAACTCGACGCGAGCCCGTTCCGCTTCAAGGTCTCTACCGCCTACGCCCGCATGCAAGGCAACGAGACCGAGGCAAGCGTAATCGCCGCCATTGAAAAACTCCTCGCCGACCCCGAAATCGACGTGATATGCATTGTGCGCGGAGGCGGCTCCAAGACCGACCTCAACTATTTTGACAGCGAAGCGCTTTGCCGCGCCGTAGCCAACTGTCCAATCCCCGTCTTTACCGGGATTGGGCACGAGATAGACAAGAGCCTGCTTGACGAAGTCGCCTACCTCTCGTGCATTACGCCCACCGACTGCGCCAAGCGACTGGTGGAACGCGTGACCGAGAGCTGGACACACACAATGGATGTCGCCAAGAGTATCGCCGACCAGACCAAGAACCTGCTGGTCGAAAGTAACCGGTACCTGACCGCTTCCGCGAACCAATTGCAGCAGGTCGTCTCGACCCGTTTGCAGCAAGAAAGAACAAAGCACACCGTCATTGCCAACACGCTCCAAAAAGACGTCCAGTTCATTGTGAAAAACGAGAACAACCGCCTGCAACGCAACCACGAGGGTCTCAAGCAAGGATCCCGAAAAATTCTGGACTTGGCAAAATCCAGGTTCGAGCTATTGGAGACTCGAGTGAAGGGCGCCGATCCACAGACCGCCCTCGCCAAGGGCTACACGTTGACCTTGGGTGCCGACGGCAAGTTCGTTCGCAACGCAGCCCAGTTAAAACCCGGGGATGTGCTCAAGACCCGGTTCCGCGATGGCGCCGTAGAATCGGTCGTGCAATAGTCTAACGGTGTTCGTTCGTAGTAGGAACCAAGTCGCGGAAAAAGGCTAGTTCCGCAAAATCATCCTTCAGCATCTCGACGCAGGCGCCAATCATGTAGAGGCTGCCCGTAATCAGGAGCGGCGAGTTGCCATCAGCATGCAACCCCGAGAGAATCTTGTCGATATACCCGCGAGAAAGTTCTTCCGCGCTCTCCACGACGCCCCCGGCTTTCGAGAGCTCGGCGCATACGTCGTCAAGTTCGCGGAACCTGGGGTACGAAGTCTTTGTGACATGCCAGTGCGAAACATGCGGGGCCATTAAGGCAAGCATCTCGCCCACGTCCTTGTCCTTGAGCGCACCGAAAAGGCAATGGAATCTTTGACCGGGATAATATTCGTCCAGGGTCTCGACAAGGCGGCGTACCGCATGGGAATTGTGAGCCCCGTCCAATATGATGCGGACACCGCCATCCAGACCGCGGAGCGTCTGCATGCGGCCCGCCCAGGAGCGCGTCTTGAGCGCCGAAAGCGCAAGCGCATCATCGTATGCGCATCGGCCGTCGCGGGCGATGAACCGCTCCGCCGCCGCAAGCGAAAGGCTCGCGTTCTCCACATAGTGGCGCCCGAGATTCGGGAGTTCGACACCGCGACGTACCTGCGGGAACTCGCAAGCGGCACCGCGGGCGTCGGTAAAAGCCTGCGCCTCGACCTTTAGCTTGTCCGAAACGCCCCCGACAATGAAAATCTTGTGAGCAACATCGCCGCCGGCATCGGCAACCGCCATTTTTTCCTTGAGAATCGCCTCTTCGGTAGGGCCCAGCACCTCGGTATGTTCAAGCCCCACGCTCGTCAACACCACAATGCCACCGCAAGCAATCGCAGTACTGTCCAGGCGCCCGCCCATGCCCGCTTCCATCGACACCACGTCCACGCCCTGCTCCGCGTAGTAGAGGAAAGCGACTAGCGTCAGCACCTCGAAAAACGTAGGTTCGATGCGTTCACGCTCCGCGGCATTTTTGACCGCGAGCAGGAGGCGTTCCAAATCGGCTTCGGGAATCGGCTTGTCGTTTACGCGGATGCGTTCGCGAAGGCTCACCAAGTGAGGACTCGTGTAAAGTCCCGTCTTGAAGCCGTGCGCCTGCAGAATGCCCGCGAGGTAGTAACTCGTGGAGCCCTTGCCGTTAGTGCCAACCACATGAATCGTCTTGAATTTTTCTTGCGGGTTTCCAAGCGCCTCGCAAAGCCTGCGCGTCGATTCGAGTCCGGGGACCATCCCGAACATCAGGCGCGACTCAAGGTATTCCATACCGGCAGTTTGCATGGGCACAAATATAGAAATCACTTCAAGTAGACGTCACCGTAATCTTTTACACGTAAGATTGCAGGCTCACGAGGCAAAGCCATATTGTTATGAAGGAAACCTCCGCGCAGGACACGCCCGTTCAAGTCGTACAGCATATACGCACTGGATTCAAGTCCCTCCGGAACAAGCAATCGACCATTTTCAACAGTAATGCGTGCTGCAAAAGCTACATGATACGGAATAGAAGTCTGCGCATTACGCTTTTTCAAGATTTCATTAAGGCTTGTCTCTTCCGACAGCCAAAAACAAGGACCAGTTTTGTAGCAATCACTTAAACAACCGGAGCCATCACCGCAATCAGTCACATACGCTTCATAGTTATGATTTTCTTCCTGCTTTGGTACAAGAGAATCCATATCAGACAGGATTGATTTCAACCTTTCACTTGAAATATCGAATAATCCGCATTCTTGAAACCGTTTGAATTCATCACTGATCACATCCATTAGCGAATGCGTTGCATCGGAAAGAATATAAAAATAGAAGTCCAAGCAATCCGATCCCTTAGAATAGTAATCAAATCCGTAACGACACCCGTCCCCGGCCTCAACTTCCTCATGCATAAAAAAAACACTGGAATCAAGAATAGAACTACATACATCATTAACACACCCACCATAATCATTCATATAAAGCCGCGCAGGCTTTCCATTAGGCAACTGTCCAAAAAAACATTTTTCATCATCAGCACCTAAGTAATTGGCAATATTTTGAGGGAAAACTATATGAATTGAGTCCTTGACAAAGACTTCTCCCCACACGCAGGCGACAAGAGCAAGCATCAACAGCATTAGCTTTTTCATAATCCAATCCTCCTTAAGGCTGCTCGTCTAACGTTTCAACAGAGAACCTATCCGATGCAAATAGGTTTATAGAAAGGACTGCCAGTATTAGAAACGAAGTTAGGCGCATTTAGTATAAATATACATACATCTTTGCAAGGACGTCAAAAAGATCATTTTCATTTTAAATCCTACATTTCCCGCAACGATTAAATAAATAATCTATATTCCCTACATACACACTACGGTTTTTATTATGAGATTATCGGCACTTCCACTGCTCCTGGCTGCGTGCTTTTCTATTGCTTTTGCGAAAGTCGACCCCGAGGCCGCCCCACAGCACTACAACTACCGCGACGCGAGCAAGCAAATGAAACGAATTTACTACGGCGACCTGCAAGAGACACTCTATTGCGGGTGCAAGTACATGGACAAAAAGCATATAGACTTCAGCAGCTGCGATTTCAAGCCGCGATACAACCCCAAGCGCAAAAGCAACAAGCGCGCCGAGAGCATTGAGTGGGAGCACATCGTGACTGCCCACAACATGGGGCACTTTTTACCCTGCTGGCAAGAGGGCGGGCGCAAGAACTGCAGCGCGAACGATACCACCTTCAAAATCATGGAAGGCGACCTGCACAACCTCTACCCCGCCATTGGCGAAGTCAACGGGGACCGCAGCAACTTTATGTACAGCCAATGGACAAACGATCCCGAGCCCATGTACGGCGGATGCAAAACGATTGTGGACTTCAAGCTCAAAAAGGCGCAGCCCCGCGAAGAAGCCCGCGGCATTATCGCCCGCGCGAGCTTTTACATGGAAAAAACGTACGGCGTAAAGCTGTCGAATCAAGACCGCAAACTCTTTGAAGCCTGGGACAAGATGTACCCCGTCACCGAAAAGGAATGCGAACGTGACCGCCGCATTTTCAAGGTGCAAGGCGACCACAACCCGTTCGTCTACGAGAAATGCCCGCATTGACGCGGGCATCTCGAAAAGCGGTAAGAATGATTACATCCAGCCGCGGTCGGACGTACCGGAAATACCGCGAATCTTAAGATCGAAGTCATCCTTGTTCGTCGCCGCATTCATGGCGGTTTCCAAGGAAATCTGACCACTCTGGTACAAGTTCAGCAAGGCCTGGTCAAAGGTCTGGCTGCGGTACTGCATGTGGCCTTCGGCAATGGCGTGTTCCACCATCTCGAGTTTATCCTTGTCGCGAATATACTCTTTGATGGCGGCGGTGTTCACGAGCACTTCGGCTGCAGGGACTCGGCCCTGGCCATCGGCGGTCGGCAACAAGCGTAGCGAAATGATGCCCGCCAAGACTTCGGCCAAAAGCAAACGGATTTCGTCGTGCTGGTGCGGCGGGTACATGGAAAGCACACGCTGGATAGTTTCGGTAGCGTTCGTCGTATGGATAGTCGCGAACACCATGTGGCCCGTATCGGCAGCGGTAAGCGCAATCTGCATCGTCTCAAGGTCACGGATTTCGCCCACGAGGAGCACGTCCGGGTCCTGACGGAGAGCGGCACGCAGGGCGTTCGCATACGAAAGCGTATCCACGCCGATTTCGCGCTGCGAAATGATGGCTTTCTCGTCCCTGTAAAGGTATTCGATAGGGTCTTCAACGGTAATGATGTTGACGGCTTCCTTGTGATTGATATAGTCAAGCATCGAAGCCAGCGTTGTTGACTTGCCGGAGCCCGTCGTTCCCGTCACCAACACTAGACCACGACGTGAAAGCGCCATGTCGCGAATGACTTCGGGCAAATGAAGTTCTTCAAAGGCGGGGATTCGCGCCTTGATGTGACGAATCACCACAGCGATGGTGCCGCGCTGACGGAACACGTTCACACGGAAACGGCCCATATCGCGGGCGCCCACAGCAAAGTCGCATTCCTTATTTTGTTCAAAACGATTCTTTTGGTCGCGATTCATAATGTCGTCCAAAAAGGAGTCCATCATGTTCGCGTCCACACGCGTGTCAAAGAGCTTTACCAGGGAGCCGTTAATACGGTAAATGGGCGGCACGCCGGTACGAATGTGCAAGTCGGAAGCCTTGTTCTCGACCATGGCGCGGAGGAGTTGTTCAATTCTCAAATCAGCCATTGGCGTTGTCTCCGAACTTTTCGCGGTAAGCCTTTTCAATTTCTTGGAGTCGGCTTGCTATTTCGGCATTGTCGGGTTCCTTACGGGCAAGGTCCTCGTAAATGTCCAAAGCCTTGCCGTACAAGCCCTGTTCAAAGTAGATCTCGGCAAGAGTCTTGGTGTTCAGGCTCTCGTCCAAATCGGTGGCACCGCGTTCGAGCGGAGCCGACGGATCCTTGATGAGTCCACTGGAGACTTCGTCGTCGGAGTCACCGGACATCAAAAAATCGACGCCCTTGTTGTTCTCGGTCTTTTCTTCGGGGAGCGAATCGTCGTCCGTCTGGAACAAACCCTTGAACGCACCGTCAATTTCATTTTCAAGCGATTCGGTTTCTACTGCGGCCGGGACTTCGGCAACAGGCGCTGCAGGAGCTTCGGCAACGTTCTCTGCCGGAGTTTCATCGGCAGCCGAATCTTCGCCAAACAAGCTGTTGAACGACTTGTCGAGGTCCGCTTCAAGCGAAGCGTCCGTCGCGGGAGCCTCCTCTAGAGCGGCACCCGTGTCTTCTTGGGATGGAGCAGGAACTTCGTTCGCGGATTCCTTTTTTGCCTCAGGCAAATCCAGGTCATCGTCATCTTCGCCAAAGATGCTGGCAAAGGCGCCACCCATTTCCTTCTCAAATTCTTTGGCTTCATCCTTGGCCGTTTCTGCAGTGGGCATTTCCAGCTCGTCCTCGGCAGAGGTCACCTGTTCCACAAGGGATTCCTTGGGTTCTTCCTCAACGGGGGTTGCGCTTTCAGCAGGCTTTTCTTCGGGCAGGTCGTCGTCATCGGAGCCAAACAAAGCATCCAGTGCGCTATCTACACTAATTGCACGGTCTTCGTCAGCCGGAGCAGGTTCTTCCGCAACCGGTTCAGCGGGAGCCGTCTCCGCGGCGGAGTCGTCAAAGAAATCGTTCCCCGTAACCTGCAGGGATTCTTCGGGAAGCGAATCTTCAGCAGAAGGTTCTTCGACAGTTTCTTCCTGTACGGCAGCGTCTTCGGCAGGAGTCTCGGCAGACAATTCCATGTCACGGTCCGCGGACTTTTCAAACAGGCCATCGGCATCGGCACTCTTGTCGAACATCGAGGAGGAATCTTCAATCGAAAGGTCGGCATCAGCGCTCTTGTCAAAGAGGGAATCCTCGGTAGCGGACTTCTCGAACATCGAGGACGATTCCTCGGGTGCAGGTTCTTCCGCAAGCTTCTGTTCAACTTCGCCCTGCGGTTTCTCTTCGGGGAGTTCGTCCTCGCCAAAGATGGAATCAAAGGCGCTGTCCACACTCTGCGGTTTCTCTTCGGGCAATTCATCTTCGCCAAAGATGGAATCGAAGGCGCTGTCCACGCTCTGCGGTTTTTCTTCGGGGAGTTCGTCCTCGCCAAAGATGGAATCGAAAGCGTTATCCACGCTCTGCGGTTTATCCTCTTCAATCGATTCAGAAACTTGTTCATCCTGCACCGGGGCGGCCTCGGCAGGAGCCGGTTCATCGTCCAACGACACCGGCAAGTCCAACTTGGCAAACGGGGATGCCGGGGCTTCCGGTTCCACATCGTCTTCGACACCGAACATGTTGGAAAGAGCCGAGCCCACATCGCTGCCAGAGACTTCGTCGTCGGCAGGGAACACTTCGGGGGCGGACGGTTCGTCCTTAGCCATTTCGGCCATGGCGGTATCCAAGGAAGCCTGCAGAGAATCCATAGCTGCTTCTTCACCCGAATCTACATTCGGAAGCAAGGCGGAGAGGGCGGCAAACGGGTCGTCCTCTGCAGGAGCGTTGTCCGTCGGAGTCAAATTCAGTTCGCCCTCGGCAGCCGGTTCGGCATTTTCGCCCACTCCTGCCGGTGCAGATTCCGCACCTTCCACAGCCGGACTGGCTTCGGCGGAAGTACCCACATCGGGCATGGAGAAGTCCACATCGTTCATCTCGAGACCGGCGGCGGCAGCAACGCCCGCGGCGGCAGCGGCTTCTTCGACCACGTTCTCGTATTCTTCCTTCCAGAAGGGGTCAAGCGGGTCCATATCGTGTACACGGCGATAGCACTTGTTGCGTTCGTTCTCGTTGCCCAGCTGTTCATAGGCATCACCCATGCGCTTTTGTGCCGAAAGGCAGAACGGGTCGAACTTCAAAACTTTTTCACATTCGGCAATGCAGCCCTCGAAGTCACCCTTCTGGAACAGAATCATGGAGCGGACGAGCATCGCCGGAACGTCGCTCGGGTACATGGTAAGACCACCGTCCACACGCTGGAGCGAGGTGTCCAGGTCACCGGACTCGCGTTCCAAGTCGGCAAGCCAAGCGAACGCCTGGGACTTGGCCTTCTTTTTACCAATGCTCTTTTTCAAGGATTCCAACTGTGTAGCAGCCATTTACGCCCCCACGGGAAGAGAGATTGCTTCGTCAGACAAAAGTACAGGGATGCCCTCGCGAATTGGGTAGACTCGGCTACCGTCTTCGGAGACAAGGGCTTCTTCCAAAGTTTCAGAAATCTTTTCGCCAGCCACGTTCTTGAGCGTACCAGCGGAGATGGCCTTGTTGAGGGATGCCAGGCAGGCATCGTCAGCCAATTTCAACGCCCCACGAGTCTCGGGGCAGCAGAGGATATCCAAAAGATTAGTATCGAACATAAGACCTTTATAATCAACCACTTAGGACGGTAGAGACCGCCCTATTTACATGGTAAAAATAACTCTATTTCAAAGAAAGGGAAAAGGAATTATCCCAATTAATGCAGATATTTAAGGTCAACAAGGGCAAAATTGCCGTTTTTACCATTTCCAATGAGCAAAAACACCTTCAATTGCAGCTTTTGGAGCCAATCCAAGTCAAAAGGTTCGCGGTAACCCGAGAAATTGGACACGACCAGGAGTTCGCGGCAACCCGTACGATTGCAGATGCTTTCCATGTCCGAAAGGGGCCCGAGCAGGTGCTTGCGGTTCTCTTCGGAGAGTTTTTCGGGCTCGCCGCTCACACAGCCGAGAATCTCGATGCCGGGAATCACGTTGTAGCTGTCAAACCAGTTGTTGAGCGAATCCTCGCGGCCGCCAAGCAAGATGGAGCGGTGACGCTTTTTCGCGAAGATGCGATAAAAATAGTTTATCCAAAATGCAATACGGCGCCAGGCCAAAAGCGCTAGCGGGATAAAGAGGCTAGAGCAAACGACATAGACGCACCACCCAATACTGGTATAGATCCTAGACCAGTCTCCTGGGTCATAAGAAACCTGAGCAAAATAACGGAACGCCTCATACCCTCCCACCGCAACAAGGTTTAGTGGCACAAGGTACCGCAAGAACTTTTCGCCCTTGAGACTAGAACGAGCATATTCACCAAGGAACGTCAAGAGCACGACATTCACCAAGGCGACAATTCCCACAAGCCACCAGTCTTCAAACGTCGTTGTTACCCCTATGGATTCCTTAATGGGGGTAAAAAGGTGTCCATCGTTGCCTAAGCCGGGCAACAATACGAGAGCCCATACAGCAATCACGCCCAAGTCGAGGAATATTTTCCAAAACTGAGGAATTACGCGGGAAAACACGCCAAGACATGCGGCAAGGACAATGCCGAAGGAAACTAAAAAATTAGGGACAAAGTAAAGGTCCTTGTGCTTTTTCACAAAAATGAGCATCGCCTGGTAAAAGTCGACATACGACTTCCAACGGCGGGTGCGGCAACTTTGCCCTTTAAAGTGCAAAATGTTCGTCACCGGCGTATAGTAGTTCTTGAGACCCATCAACTTGGTGCGGAAACACAGGTCCAAGTCCTCGCCGTACATAAAGAAGTCTTCGTCAAAGCCGTTCAACTGCTCGTACACATCGCGGCGTATGCAAAAGAACGAACCACTGATGGCATCGACCTCGATCATCTCGTCCGGGTCAGCAAACGTCATGTTGTACGAAGCAAGAGTCTTGTTCTTGGGGAATAGAGCCGCCAAACCGATAGTTTTGGACACTGCCGAAATGATGGTCGGGAACGAACGACGGCACGCCCACTGGATGGAGCCGTCCTCGTTTAAAATGCGACATCCCACCGTTCCCGCCTCCGGGTGCTCGTGCATGAACTTGAGCATTTCGCGGAAGGAATCACGAGAAATCACGGTGTCGGGATTGATGAAGAACAAGTAAGGCTTGGTCGCCTCTTTTTCGGCAAGGTTACAGCCCTTGCCAAATCCGAGATTCACTTCGGAATCGAGCCAAAGGACCTCGGGGAAAAACTTCTTGATTTCGGGGAGAATCGGTTCCGTGGAACCGTTGTCCAAAACAATAATCTGGGAATCGATGCCCTCGCAAGCGTCGCGAACCGACTTGAGGCAAGCCGGAATAAAGTCGCACGAATTGTAGGCGACAATGACAATGGAACAAGAATATTCCGGGGAAGTCATTAGGCGAGACCCAGGCGGAGTTTGAGAACCAGGAAGAACGCTTCCGAAATAATGCCCCCGCTCATCTTGGATGTGCCACGGGTGCGGTCGGTAAACACGATGGGGATTTCCTTTACATTAAAGCCCTTCTTCCAAATCTTGAAAGTCGTCTCGATCTGGAAGCAATAGCCGTCACTCTTCATCTTGTCCAAGTTCAATGCCTGCAGCGCCTCACGACGGAAACACTTGAAACCACCCGTAGCATCGCTAATCGGGAGGCGTGTGACCATACGGGTATACACGTTGGCGCCATAGCTCAAAATAAGGCGGCGCAAATCCCAGTTCACTACACTAATACGGTTGTTCAGGTAACGACTGCCCAAGACCAAGTCGGCCTCCTCGGCAGCTTCCAAAAAGCGGGTCAAATCGGTCGGAGCATGGCTAAAGTCGGCGTCCATTTCAAAAACGCGTTCGTAGTCCCTTTCGAGAGCCCACTTGAAACCCGTCACGTAGGCGGAGCCCAGCCCCATCTTGCCCTTACGACGGAGCAAGTGGATTCGGGGATTCTTGTCGACCTCAGCCTGGACCATATCGCCAGTACCATCCGGGGATCCGTCATCGACAACAAGAATCTCCAGGCACTCATTCTGTTCCAAAATAGCGGACATGATGAGCAAGATATTCTCTTTCTCGTTGTAGGTCGGGATAATCACCAAGCTCTTAGGAAACGACATAACATTCTCCAGCATTTATTCCATTAATCTACAAATCATTCTTCGCCAAAAGTATCGGCAATTGGGTAAGTTCGCCTTTTATTGCCGTTCATCATCTCGGCAAGCAGGCCAAGCGAAAAGAACTGGACACTCATCACCAGGGAGAATCCGCCGGCAAGCAAAAGCGGACGCACATGCATGGCTCCCGTTTGGAACCACTCGTAGCCAAAGTAACCACAAATGCCAAGGCCGGCCAGCATGAACACCAGGCCGATGAGGCCAAAGAAATGGAGCGGTTTGGTCGAAAAGCTGCGCATGAACAAGAGCGAGACCAAGTCCAGGAACCCAGAGACAAGGCGGGAGATGCCGTACTTGGAGACGCCGTGAACGCGGGCACGATGCGCCACAGGCATCTCGGTGATGCGGAAGCCCTGCCACTTGGCCATCACCGGGATAAAGCGGTGGTAATCGCCGTAAAGCTCAATGTAACGGACCACAGAATGGCGATACGCTTTGATGCCGCAGTTAAAGTCGTGCAGGC
Organism: Fibrobacter sp. UWP2; assembly: GCF_900141705.1. Classification (NCBI taxonomy): domain Bacteria; kingdom Pseudomonadati; phylum Fibrobacterota; class Fibrobacteria; order Fibrobacterales; family Fibrobacteraceae; genus Fibrobacter; species Fibrobacter sp. UWP2. Next base: position 70,332 of record NZ_FQYM01000002.1, on the reverse strand, counting down.
GCTTGCCGCAGACCATGGACACCGTCAAGTTGAAGAGCTTGGAAGGCATGGTTTTGTGCCACGGATCCAGGCGGTGCTTTTTCCAGCCCGAGACCAGGTCGTAGCCCTCTTCCAAAATCGCGACCATCTTGGGGATTTCAAGCGGGTCATCTTGCAAGTCGCCGTCGAGCGTCGCCACGTACTTGCCCTTGGCCTTCGAAAAACCAAGTGCGAGGGCGTCGGCCTTGCCGCAGTTGAACTGGAACCGGTAACCATGCATAAAGGGATATTCCTTGGAAAGGTTCTCAAGAACTTCCCAAGTGTTGTCGCGGCTGCCGTCATCGACCACAATGACCTCGTACTCCCAGCCCGTGGGAGCCATGGCAGCCACAATCTCTTTTAGCAGGTCAGGAAGATTTTCGCTTTCTTCCTTGACCGGGATGACCATACTTAAATCCATCAGAACCTCTTAATTTGCAGAAGCGACAACGGGAGTAGAATCGACCTTCGAAGAATCGGCTGCGGAGTCGGACTTAGCAGAATCCGTTTCGGCAGGAGCGTCCTCGACCTGGAGCGGTTCATCGGACATCTGGGAAATCTGCTTCACGCTTACAGCCAGGCGTTCACGGCCGCCTTCGTCAAAAGCGGGGATATTCTTGAGACCGCGAGCGAGCACTTCAAGGGCTTCCTTCTTCATGCCGGCGACTTCGTAAACATAGGCGGCAGCCCAATAGTTACGCCATTCACGCGGGAACTGCTTCATGCCGAGTTCCAGGTATTTGCCCGCCATGGCGGCGAGGCTATCGACCTGGGCCTTCTTCTCGGCGGTGAACGGACGTTCCTGACGGAGTTTCGCCATCTGTTCACGGGCATCAAACGAAATCTGCAAGTACAGCGAAACGTAGCTTGACAGCAGGCGTTCCGTTTCGGAGTTGATGTAGGCGGTGCCGTCACCAAGACCGCGATACTTGAAGGTATTGTCGATGAGGTTTGCCGTGTAGGCGGCATCGAATTCGTTGCGTTTCGGAGTGAGGTCGCCCTTCACCAAGTTGTACACCAGGCCTTCCTGGACCATGTACTTTTCGAGGCCCATGAAGTTGGAAGTACCGACCGTCGTCGAAATTTCAATCGGCTTGTCCATGTTCTGCAGGGCAAGGTCAATCACCAGTTTGTGCTGCGTGAGCATCATGCTGCTGCGGGTGCGTGCCGCCCAATCGTGGAAGGCGTCCCAAACCTGGTAGTGGACCTTGAACTGGAGCAGCTTCGCAGAATCAGCGGCGCTCAGTTCCTGGCCTTCCATCTGGTCGATACGGGCCTTGAGCTGCGGCATCAGGCGTTCGGCCTGACGCACCCAGGTAGAAACCTGGTGGTTCGGGTTGTTGGCACTGCTGTTATCGAGCACCATGTCGCGGTCAATGGCGGCCTTGTCGTAACTCAACTTGAGGATGGGCTCGTTGTCGAGCATCTGCTTAATGTACCAGTCGGTATTGCCGAGCGAGAGGTTCACCACGCGCACGTCCTTACGAATGCCTGCGACTTCTTGCGCAAACCACAGCGGGAAGGTGTCATTGTCGCCATTCGTAAAGAGGATGGCGTTCGGGCGGCAGCTGTTCAGCAGGTTGTAGGCGTAATCCCAGGGAACCCAAAGACCGGAGCGGTCGTGTTCCTCGTAGTTCGAAATGCACGGGACCGCAAAAGACACAACGGCAAGCAATGCGGCAAGCGGGGCGGCAAACGAAGCCGTGGCGGCCGTGGTGGCGCAGGTCAGTACCAGGATTCCGGCGCCCACGCCAAAGATAAGGCTCATAAAGATGAACGCCGGCGTGTAGAAGTAGTCACGTTCGCGGACTTCCATGTGAACGGCGTCGGGGAACGGAGCGCGGCTACCCACCTGGGCAAAGCCAGCCTCGATCTTTTTCCAGTTCTGCCAAGCGGCGGTATTCTCGTAATCCGAAATCTTCTTTTCGACTTCGGCGATTTTGCCAGCATCGGCTCCATGACGGCGGAGGGCCTCGACGCGGATTTTGCCGCGTTCAATGTTCTGGCGCAGGTCAATGAGGTCGTTCGGGTCCGGGAGAGCCGTAATATTGGCGCCATTGCGGTTCAGGTCGCCCACATTGCGGGTCATGATGGAGACCCAGTAGTCGTGTTCACGCTGTTCCATGCGTGTGCCGTCAGCGAAGTTGATGTAGAACAACAGGCCAAGCGAGCAGAGGGCATAAAGAACAGAGGTGAAAATACCCAAGTGGCGGTTGCGCTTCCAAATAAAGACGCAAACCATAACGAGGAGACCATTGAAAATGAGGAAGATGAGGAACTGCGGAAGGAGCGCATCACCCATGAAGGTCATCTGCGTGGGGAACTTGATGCCAAAGCGTTCCAGCGGTTCGTTCTCGGACGCGTCAAAGGTGTAGACGCCATTGGCGTAGTTCACCCCGCCCACTTTGTAAGGCAGGTACTGAGCCATCTGGTAGCCACCGTAGCTCATGCTCGGGAAGCTGAACACCTGGTGGACAATTTGAGAACGGCGGTAGAACGCACGACTGAGCATGCTCTCGGAACCGTACTGCTTGCGTTCCACAAAGTCGTTGAACGCCTTCCAGTTCTCTGCCTTGAAAAGATTGCCCAACTGGAGGTTGCCCTGGTCGTCACGGATGTTGATTTCGGGATTGTTCTCGTCGACAGTCGGGTTGAGTTCGGAACGGATGGGAATATAGAGGTGCGTGCTGTAACCGACAAGGGCAAAGAACGCAAAGGCGAGCGAAAGCTTGACCGCTTTTTGCACACCCGGTTTGAACGGCTTGACAAACGTCAGGACGGCGAGCACCACTAGGCAGACAATCGAAATCTCGATAAAGGCGGACACCATGTAGATCACAGAGCAGAGGAGCGTACCCGTAATCCAAATGGGTATGCGTTCCAAAATCTTCTTGGGTTCGGCAACGAGCAACAAGACGAACACGGCCGGCACCGTAAGCATGGTATAGAGGTGGGCGCCCACGCCCAAGAAGGCGATGTAGCAAATGAAAATCAAAATACGATTGGCGCCATCTTCGTCTTCGTCCTTCTTGTTGTACCACACGAGGCCGAGATACGAGATGAGCATGAGGATGAACATGGCGATGCCATAGACTTCGGCTTCAACGGCGTTGAACCAGAAGGTGTCCGAGAACGTGAGGAGGAAGCCGGAGACGAGAGCCGCCGTGGCGAGCACAATGTTGCGGACCTTGTCAGAGATGACCTCCGTGAACTTCGGGGACTTGAGGACCGTGGCGAGCAATTCCCAAGCGAAGAGAGCCGTCACGTAGACTGTCGCGGCGGAGGAGACCACCGAGATGTAGTTCACGCGCTTCGCGATTTCTTCCACAAAGGGGAGCAACACGATCGCGGCACGGGCGAAGAACACGAAAAACGGCGTTCCAGGAGGATGCGGAATGCCGAGCGTGTTCGCGCAGGCGACAAATTCACCGCAGTCCCAAAACGAGACCGTCGGAGCCATGGTCATGGCGTACACGACCAAAGCCACAAGGCAGGAAATACCTGCAAAGATATGCTTCATCCACTTTTCTTTAATCACGATTAGTTTTCCTTCTTCGAGGGTTGAGCCATAATTCCACGTTTTTGCATAAAGCCGGCCAAAATGCCATTGACGAACGAGCCCGAGTTATCGGTGCTGTACTTGTTCGCCACCTGGATCGCTTCAGCAAGAGCCACCTTAGTCGGGATGTCGGGAACATAGAGCAGTTCCACCATGGCGATGCGAACCAGGATGCGGTCGAGTTTTGCCATGCGTTCGATTTCCCAATGGACTGCCGCCGACGTGATTTCCTGATCCAGTTCCTCGCGATGCGCCTGCACCAGGTCCACGAGCTTCATGCCATACTTCTTTTGATCGTCGTGCAGAGGCTGCGCCGAGAGCACTCCCGGGAGAGCCTCCCCTACCGTAGAGCCGGAAACCTCCATAGCGTACAGCAACTGCATTGCAAACACTCGCGCTGGTCTATAACTACGTTTCATTGTCATTCTTTTTTAAAGTTCCTCAAAGTTCATTGTAATGCCCCTATAGGGCAAGTTACTCGTTACTCGTTATTAGTTACTAGAAATTCGTACAGAAAAAGTCTAGTAGCTAGCCCCTTAGGGCGTAACTTAGAACTAATAACTCATCTTAAATTTCCTTATACAAATTCACCATCTCGACAGCGGTCGTGGCCCAGTTGCAGCCGAGGTTCCCCGCCTTGAGGCCGGCGCGGTTCATGGCCTGGTCCACCGTGTCGGTCGTGAGGATCCCGAGGATCACCGGGACCTTGCCTTCGGCGGCGAGGGCGGCAATGCCTCCGGTAGAGGCGTTCACCACCACGTCATAATGGCTGGTCTCGCCGCGAATGATCGCCCCGAGGGCAATCACGGCGTCAAACTTTTTGGAATTGACGAACTTGCGGCAAATACCCGGCAGTTCAAAGGCGCCCGGGACATGGGCCACGGTTATGTCCTTTTCGGAAACACCCAGGGATTCGAGCTGGCGCACGGCGCCACTCAACAGCTTGTCGGTGACCACTTCGTTGAAGCGGGCCACGGCAATCGCAATCTTCATGCCTTCACCATTGAGGGAATTCTTCAGTTCTTTCATGTTACTTTCCTTCGTTTAAAACTTCTGCGGCGCCGTGATCGGCTTCGTCCAACGCCAAGGCGTGACCCATCTTCTCTTTTTTGGTCTGGAGGTAGTAGCGGTTCACCTTGTTCGGCTTGATCTCTATAGGCACGCGCTCCACAATCTTGAGCCCGTAGGCCGAGATACCCGATATCTTGCTCGGGTTGTTGGTCAAGAGGCGCATTTCGCGAACACCCAGGTCGGCAAGGATCTGCGCGCCCGTGCCGTACTGGCGCAAATCGGACTTGAACCCGAGGTGCAGGTTCGCCTCGACCGTGTCGAGGCCTTTCTCCTGCAATTCATAGGCACGGAGCTTGTTGCAAAGCCCGATGCCGCGGCCTTCCTGACCACGCAGGTACAAGAACACGCCTCCGTGCTCGCCAATAAACTTCATGGCTGCCTGCAACTGCTCGCCGCAATCACAGCGCATACTCCCGAAAATATCGCCCGTAAGGCATTCACTATGCACGCGCACGTAAACCGGCTTGCTGAAGTCGGGGTCACCTGCGACCCAAGCCACATGTTCCACGCCGTCAGTCTTGCTCTTGTAGGCGTAGGCGGTAAAGTCGCCGTACTTGGTCTGCACATGCGGGGATGCCACGCGCTGCACCAGTTTCTCGTTCTTGAGGCGGTAGTCGATGAGGTCGCGGATCGAGATAATCTTGAGATCGAACTTCTTCGCGACTTCCTCGAGTTGCGGCATGCGGGCCATGGTGCCGTCGTCGTTCATGATTTCGATCAGGGCGGCCGCCGGGCGCAGGCCCGCCAGTTTAGCCAAGTCCACCGCCGCCTCGGTATGGCCTGCGCGGCGGAGCACGCCTTCTTCCTGCGCGTAGAGGGGCGAAATATGCCCCGGACGGCCGAAGTCACTCGGCTTGGAAGCAGGGTCCGAAAGGGCAAGAATCGTCGCCGCGCGGTCGTGGGCGGAAACGCCCGTGGTGCAGCCTTCGATCTTGTCGACCATGATGGTGAACGGCGTTCCCAAAATCGAGGTGTTCTCGGCAGTCTGGCGCGTGAGGTTGAGTTCATGGCAGCGCTGGATGGGCAGCGGGCAGCAGAGCACGCCACGGCCCTCGTGGAGCATGAAGTTCACCTTTTCGGGCGTAATCTTCTCGGCGGCGATTACGAAATCGCCTTCGTTCTCGCGGTCTTCGTCATCGACCACGATCAAGAACTTGCCGTTCTTAAAATCTTCTATGGCCTCTTCAATCGTATTAAGCAAGGTCACGTTCCTTCAGATAATTTTCAATATACTTGCCGAGCATGTCCACTTCCACGTTCACGATAGTCCCGGCAACCCAGTTGCGCAGGTTCGTACGGGCAAGCGTCTCGGGGATGATGCACACGCGGATGGAATCCTCGAACTTCTCTGCGACCGTAAGGCTGATGCCGTTCAGAGAGATGGAACCGCGGCGGATGATGTAGCGCTTGAGGTCCGCAGGCATCTTCAGGTCGACTTCCACGCCCGTTTCGCGCGGGGTCACCTTGATGACTTCGGTAATGCAGTCCACATGGCCCATCACAAAATGCCCGCCCATAAAGCTATCGGCACGGCATGGAAGTTCCAGATTGACCAATTTCCCGACGGCGGCCTGCTTGAAGGCGGTATTCTCGACCGTCTGGTGCATCAGGCAAAAAGTGGCTTCATCTTCGGTACAAGATTCAACAGAAAGGCACACGCCGTCGTTTGCGACGCTGTCACCCAGTTTGCAATTCTTGAAAAATCCTGGCGACTTGAGACGCATCGAGAGGGCATCACCACGAGCCTCTATCGAAACGATTTCGCCGGTAGATTGAATAATTCCCGTAAACATACGGGGACAAATTTAGAAATTTTCCCGGTGGCAATCCGCGATTTTACGCCTAAATCGATTAAAAATCGTCTTTCACGCACCGTGCAGAATGCGGATACGTTTTGGTAGTCGTGTTCACGCCAAAGGTTTCAAATCTCTGCGCCGCCTCGTAACTCATCGGATGGTAATTGACGTATGCCACCTGGACACTGTCAGCGCCGCTCTCGGAAGAAGTCCACCAAACCGAAGAGCCTATGGCACCACCTTGCAGCCTCATAACGGACGCATTGGAAGCCCTATAATTCATCGCCTTGAACAAGGACATCCATTCTACAGACGTGGGGAGCCTCCAGCCACTCGGGCAAAAGTCCTCCACAGAGACTTCATCCCAAGAAAAGCGTGCCGTATCCGCCTGCATGTTATCCCTCATCCAATACAAGCCGGCCACCTTCGTCGCCCTGTATTCCTTGTCGTCGCTGGAATTCTTCACAATGAGCTCATTCAATTTCCATTGGCTTGAATCACAGACATACTCAAAAATAGACCCCGCCTTGACGAGTCCGTCATTATCGGTTCCGCAAAGTCCGCATTCCTCTTCGACTTCCATGGGGTAGCGCCATTTTCCATGGTCGCACACATACATCTTACCCGTTGTTGAATTCTTGATTTCACGGTAATCGCTACTGTCGCAATCCTGCTTGTAAGTATTCACCTGGAGGTCGCTTGCCCTTATCCAATTGATTTCGCTATTGAAGCCTTCACGCTTATCGGTACAGATAAAGTATCGACCTGCAGAACTCAGCGAATCCTTGTTTTGCGTAACGACGTTAAGGGAATCCCAGTTGCAAGGCCCTACGCCAAAATCATCTTGCCAGAACTTGTAGAAAGCCGTCTTGAAATCCTGATAATTCAAATCAAGATCTCTTTGAACGCGATATAAACCAGATGGGATAATCACATCACCTTGCAACTGTTCAAAACTCATTGAATATGCGCAATCCGCGAGCCTGGTCGTCGCCTCGCCAAAGTTCCCCTCTTTTTCGTACACGCCCAAAAGCGAATCCGCCATCGAAGAATCGCGCGAACAGGAGCGGGCAATTGCATTAATCGCCGCAATCTCTTCGGGCGTCTTCGCGGAAGTTTCGGAAGACGACGATATTTCGGAGGACGACGAAACACTAGAAGATGACACCTCAGAGGATGACAATTTTTCAGAAGATGACGACGTCCCGGAAGAAGATTCTTCAGAAGATGAAGAAATTTCTTCATCCGAGCTGTTTGAAACGGAATCCGAAGAACAAGCTAAAAACGCCCCACAAAACAGAATGTGGAGGATAACAATCCAAAAGACTGGATTTCGCTTGTTCATAATTTAAATATATACAATTTTTTCGCTTACGGACAATAAACCGTCAGCACATCGGGCCCGATTATCGCAGATTCCTTGGCAACTGCAGAAGAAGGGAGCCCCGGGAACTCAAGGCCACATTTCGCCATACCAGAATCAATCAAGCGTTCGAGAGACGCTTCGACGGACGGATCCGTGGAACGCCAAAGGTCCAGGCGGTTCCAAAGGGGCATTTTTGAATCCAAACTGGAGGAGAAAAGTTCGCGCGCAAGGCCGGCGCCCGGCTCCACCATCAAACGGTGCATCCCGCGGGCAGAGAGGTCGTCAACCATCATGCGCCAGTTTTCAGTAAACGATTCGCGACGGAGTTCAAGGATTTCTGCGCGCCCATCCAGATGCGGCTGCGCCACACAGCTGAATACAATTGGTAAAAAGGCCCCTTCGGCACACGGAGCAAAGACGCGGAGCGATTCGACTTCCTGTGCAGTAAACTCGTGATGGCCCGCCCACACAGCTTTCACGGGGCTGTTTCCCTGCGCGTAACGTACATTTAGGCTCGGGTTGTCGGCAAGGAGCGTGCCCGCGCCGACCAATACGGCATCGCTCATGGCGCGCAGCTCATGGTTCCAGCAGTTTGCGCCCTGGCCCGTGATTTTAAGCGGCAGGTGGCGGCCATCCGCAGTAACACACCCCATAAAGCCGTCTTCAGAGACGGCGGCCTTCACTTCGACAAAAGTTCTTTTATTACAAACAAAATAATCGTACGCTTCAAAGTAGCGTTCCACCTCGGCATATACGCTGCGGCCTTCCTGCTTGGCGTCAGCAGTCGATTCCGCGAATCCGAGCACACGGCATTCCCCACCCTCGGAACATTCACCCGAAAGTTCCTCGAGATTCTCGGAAACCGCGTTGGCGGAAGCGCGGATACAAGCATTTTCGCCTTCGTAGACAGCGAGGCCCGCCTCTTCGAGAATCTTACGGGACTTGCCGCGCACCAGCGGATTCGGGTCGGCATGCGCAAAGTAGACTTCGGCGATACCGGCGTCGATGATGGCCTTTGTGCAGGGGGGCGTGCGGCCATAATGGCAGCACGGTTCGAGCGTCACGTAGATGGCCGCCCCGCGGGCGAGCTCGCCCGCGTCACGCAGCGCCATGACCTCGGCATGGGCACTGCCGGGGCGCTGTGTACGCCCCCTGCCCACGATAATCCCGTCCTTCACCACGACGGCACCCACCGCCGGGTTCGGGCGGCTGATTCCTATCGAGAAGAAAGATTCTTCTAATGCGAGCTGAAGGTAGTTCACTAATTCTTCGGGAACGCCATGAATCCGCCGACCACGTTGAACACGCGTTCATAGCCGTTCTGGATCAAGAAATTCGAGACCGCCATGCTGCGCTTGCCGCTGCGGCAGAAAATCAGCAGGTCCTTGTCCTTCGGGAATTCAGCCAGGCGCTGTTCGGCTTCCTGAAGCGGGATGTTGATGGAACCCGGGGCCGTACCTTCGGCAACCTCGCCCGGGGTACGTACATCAATGAGCACGGCGCCCGCATTTTGCATCTCGAGAGCCTTCGCCCAGTCGATGTCGGTAATGGAAGCCTTCGAGGCCTCGACCGCAGGCGCAGCCGGAGCGGGAGCGGCAGGCTGTACCGCCGGCGCTGCGGCAGCAGGCGTAGCCTCCACCTTCTTCCCGGCCTTGGCTTCGTTGCAGCCAGCAAGCATAAACGTAACGCCAATTAAAAAAACAAATATTTTTTTCATTTTTTCCTCTTTTTTTGAAAATTACACTTCATCCGTAAAGTCACCGCGATCAAGCAACAGGTACACACCCATCACCCCGCTCACGGAGCCGTCTTCAGCCTTGAGCGGCATCGCGTTGAACATCAGAAGTCGGTCTTCGCGTTCAAAGCCGCCTTTCCAAGAAACGCTACGCCCCATGTTGAGCACTTCGGAAAGGACCCTGCTAAAAGTCGGCAGCATGCGGTGACTCACCACCTGGTCCAGCTGCTTCCCGTAAGTTTCATGCACGTCAATAATCTGGAAATCCGTAGCAAAAGCCTGGTTACAACCGTGGATTTTGTAATCGCGATCGACCCAAAACACGCGAATGTCCGGGAACGTCAAGGCCGCATTGAAGAGGGCAACAACTTCCTCGCCCTCGCCCATGTTCAAGTTGTCTAGAACCACGTCCATGCGGCGAGCCGTACCTTGCAAAACCAGTCGATTATTCTCGTCCATCGTGAGTTTCCCGCGCAGGCCGTACCACACGAGCGTTTTTTCGGAACCGTAAAAACGGACCTTCAACGTTTCAAACGGGTCCCCGCGGAACCCGTAATTGCGGTAATCTTTCACGCGTTCGTTCAAGACCTTGTCGAGCAAGGCGTAATCGCCTTCGGGCATCATCTTGTGGATGTCCACCAGGCCGACCGACTGCGGGATGACCCGATGTTCCTCGTCCATCATGGGCGTGAGGAGCCTCATGCTACGGTCTTCGACATCGAAACTCCAGAGGAAGTCCCCCGTATTTTGCAAAAGCGAATCAAAGCGATCCTGAAGCATCTCCTTCTCGACGCGGGTCTCGTTCTCCTTGGAGATGTTCTTGATAAAGCAAATGTAGTACGACTCGTCAATGCTGATCTTTTGGATCGCCAAGCGCATTTCGTACCACAGGTTCCTCGACGATTCCCTTTCGCCAAAGTCCGGTCCCAACTGCAGGGAGAACAAGAAAGGCATTTCCAAGTGTTTCTCGATTTCGTCCATGTAGGTGCGCATGCGGTTCCAGTTGCTGCTTCCCAGGATTTCGGCAAAACTACGCCCGCTGCTCAACCGGTCAAAAAGAGGGTCCGACAAAAAAAGGGGCAATCCATACAGGAACTCCAGCTTTTGCGAGAGCACCACAATGAACTCGTTCAAGTTCCCGTTAAAATTCTTGTACAGCTTTTGCTTGTTGCGGTTGTCGCGAAGAAGCATCACCGACACCACGGTCGACACAAACAGGATTACACAGACAAACGCCCAAATAATGTTGGGTGTAAAGCTGTGAACGCCGGCAATTGGATCCATGTAAGCCTCTGGGTGCGAAGTACGTTACCCTAAGATAATCATTTTTTTAACCTTCTGCGAACCCAAAACGCATTCCAGTCCAAATCTTCACCGCCAAACCAGTGATTCCCGCCCATATTCCACTCCCCCAGGACGACACTCGCCCCAAGTGCAAAGGCAAAGCCGGGTGCACGGAACGCCGACTCCACGCACAGATGCGCAAAGCAGAGCTCGTAGCCGGTCACGGCTTCGTGGCGGAACCCCTGCACAAAGAACCGAAGCCCGGGCGATGGATGCCAGTAGAACGCCGCCACCGCACGGGGAGGTTCCTCGGAAAAACCCGATAGCGAAAGACCGAGAGTCAACGAGCGGAAATGGCCCAGAGCGCCCACGTCGTAACGGTGTCGCGCCCAAAAGGCGTCCCCGGGAATCCACTCCATGGCAAGCCCGTAACCGCCTCCCACGCCAAAATGTTTCCAAACAAGACCGGCCTCCAAAGTACCGAAACTTTCGCGATAGATGGAGTCGAGTTCCCCGTAGCTGTAATAGAAGGCGCCGCGGTAGGCGCGGTATTCCCAGTTGGCGAAGGCAGCATAATGGCATTCGTCAACACCGTTGCCGCTCACCCAGTAGGCAGCCCCAAAGCCGGCATCCTCGTATGCCGCCACGGCAGGCGAAAAGAGGAGCGACGGGACCTGCGCCAAGGCAAGCGAATTCATGCATAAAAAAGCGAACCATTTAAGGACGTACAACAACACCCACCACCTTTTTGAAAGTCCCCACCGAGAGCGAAACGTAGCACACCCCCACCCCGCAGCGTTCCACGGCCGGAAGATTTTGCCAGGCATTTGCCCCCGGGGGCACCAAGGTCTTCCACACACTATGGCCCGCAGAGTCCAAAAGCTGGACCTGGACAGCGAATTCGCTTACAACCGAGACCCGGAGCGGGCTCCCCCGCTTGCATATGACCCGCGACGAAAGGCGGAAAGTGAACGGTTCCTCGGACGCAGGGCCGGGGCTGTGCCGTTGGAAGCCCGGCGTATTCTCGGCTCGGCCGACGCGCGGGTCAAAGCCCGAGGGGCAGGCGACCGTATTCTTGGTCCACGAGACGCTATCGACGGCGGAGCCGTCAAAGCAGAGCAGCAAGCTCCCCGCCGTGTTGTTCAAGAAGCCCATGGCGGCATAGGCGATCCGCACGTCCCTGAAGCCGAGCTGTTCGCGGAGCCCCGCCGTATCCTTGGTGACGATCATGCTCTCGTAAGGCTGCAGGGAATCCTGGGTCCCGCCCCAGGCACCGCCCCGGCCGCAAAAACGGAGCCTCGAAAGCGGCAGCGGGTAGCGGGACGCGTTGTAGACCTCGACCCACTCGGGCATGGGCTCCTCGGGGCAGTGGTGCACTTCCGTGATGACCACCGGCGGGTGCCCCGGGTATACCAGCAGGGTATCGAGCGTGTCGTTCGTCGGGGCGGCGTCGGCGGGCAAGAACAGCCGTACCCACGCCGACCCCCGGGCAGGGGCCGTGAGCGAGAACTGCCCCGAAAAGACCTCCTCGTCCCTGCCCCATCCGACACCCGAGCCAAAATCCAGGACCTCGAGGGTGCCGGACGACGAATCGCACCCACTCAAAAAACCGCGAAGCGTCCAACCGACCTCAGGGAGCCAGGCCGTCCCCGACCACGAGATGCCACAGTCCTCAAGCCCCAGTTCGTAGTCGGGATCGGCCACCCCGGGCGTCCCCACGGTAAAAGCCCAGTCGTCGCTCTCCGCCACCCGCTGTAAAGCCCTGCCCGGCTTGGGTGCAGGGAGAAAGACCGAATCCCGGCAACTCCCTGCCCAGAGCCGCCAATAGCTGTCCCTGGAATTCGGGAGCGAGAGCGCCCCCAGGGAACTGCAGACAAGCGAGTCCCTTTTGGGGCACCTCAAGGAGTCGTGGACCAGCAAAAGGCGGTTCGCCCCACGCGGAAACCTGAAAGACAGGGCGGACTTGACCTCGAACTGCACATACAGGGAATCCGCCAAAAAATCGTCCAGGCGAATCTCGACGAACTCGCCCTCCTCGTCCCCCACGTCAGTGGGATCCGGGAAAAATTCCACAAACATCGGGCACGCAAACGAACACGCCGCGAGGCACAGCACCAAAATGAAAAGCAAATTTCACCCCCTGGGGGTGTTCCCAAAACCACCGCCGGCAAAGCCGGTCGCCGCCCGATGGAGCAGCCCTGGGAATCAGTCGACCGAGTGGTCGCCTGGAAGCATATAGGCAAGGGGGTTCACCGGGTTGTTGCCGACCCAGACCTCGTAGTGGAGGTGCGGGCCCACAGAAAGGCCGGTATTACCCATATAACCGATAATCTGGTAACGGCGGACAAACTGGCCAGGCTGCACAAGCATCATCTGCATGTGGCCGTAGCGGGTCTTGATACCGTTGCCGTGATTCAGAGTGACAAAATTTCCGAAGGAGGAACTGAGCTGGGCCACCTCCACGGCGCCGTCGGCCGAGGCAAAGATGGGGGTCCAGCGGTCGTTCGCAATGTCCACACCCTGGTGCATTTTGCCAACTTCCCCCGTCACAGGGTGGATGCGCGGGCCAAACGACGAGGCGTAGCGGCCGCTCGTCGGCGAAATGGAGGGAATATAGCGCCACATTGCCTGGTTCTGGCCAATGTACTGGGTCAAGGAGTTGAAGGACTGGCTGTTATTGTCGAGCTTGCCGTGCATGCGGCTAGCCGTCTCGCGAAGGACGGCCATCTTTTCAAAGACCGGTGAAGAATTGTGCAAAAGGGCGGAATCGGGGGCCAAGGCGCCACCGGTCGCCAGTTCGCGGGATTCGGTATTCGGAATCGGGAGGCCGAACTTGGAGTGCAGGCGCTGTTCATCCCTCAGGAACTCGGCAGACGTCCCCGACAGGTAGTCGAGGGTGCCCTCAATTTGGGCAAGGTCCTTGGCCAAGCTCTTGCGTTCGTTAAGCACGTGGCCCAAAATGCCGTCGTAAACAGTCGTCGTCGAGAGTTGCACCAAAAGAAGGGCAAGCCCCACCACCACCAGGACCTTCAGAACGGGCCACGCCTTGAAGAGCAGGGCGGGCATGTGCAAAGTCATGGACTTTGACGAGTTCTGGAAGTGGATGGTAGTCTTGTAGAACTTCACGGGGAGGAAAGATAGCAAAAGGTCTCCGAAAAACCCCCGAAAAAATGGTGACCCCGGTCAAATAACAACTGACCGGATAAAAAACTGCCCCTTTCGTTTCAAAAAGGGCTTTTTCCAGTTTTCCCAGTAAGCAAAAAGTATTTTTACTTTCTATAAAAATTGCTCAAAATTGCAGTACATAGGGCACCAGGGATACCCTTCCAACCCAATGTCATAATCACTAAAGAGAGTCTTGTGTAGCATTGTCAAGAACGCCCTCAAAACGGCCTCCCGCAGGAAGTCCGGCAAATATGCATGCTCGTGTTCAACACCGAGCATGTCGGGGAACCTATACAGGGTTGTCGATATCCACGAATTTCGCGGGGATTCCGAGTTCGGCTTCGATTTTTGCCGCCAGGGCGCGTACGCCGAAGATTTCGGTGCGGTGGTGACCCGCCGAAATCAGGTTGAAACCCGCTTCCTCGACCGCGATGGGCACGTATTCCTTGATGTCGCCCGTGACAAAGACGTCGGCGCCCTTCGCGATGGCCTCCTCCATGCCGCTGGCACCGGAGCCGCTGCAAATGGCGACCTTCTTGATGGCGTCGGGGCCGTAAAAGAGTCGATTCTGTATCCCGTGCGGGAATACGTTCTCGGCGACGGCGACAAACTCCGCGAGCGAAAGCGCGCTCTTGAATTCTCCAATCCAGCCTACCGGTCGCTCCCCTTCGACCATGAAGCCCTCGAGGTTCTCGAGGCCAAAGGCCTTTGCAATGAGCGCGTTGTTGCCTATTTCAACGTGGCCGTCCAGCGGCAGGTGGAAACCATAGAGCGAGATTCCATGCTGCATCAGGCGGCGCATGCGCTCGCCGAACTTGCCCACGAGCACGCGGTCGTCATTTTTCCAAAAACCGTTCGGGTGGTGCACTATAATACAGTCCGCACCCTCCTCGATGGCGGCGTCTATCAGCCGGTCGCGGAAACTGACCCCGGTCACGATTTTCGTCACCTGGTCCGAGGCCTCCACGCAAAGTCCGTCCACGCAATAGTCCCGGAAAGCTCCTGGGCACAGGAGCTCGTTCAACCACAATGAGAATTCAGAAAGCTTCATTGAATTTCTGGAATGGACTATTCCTCTTCTTCTTCCTCTTCCTCGTCTTCTTCCTCAACCTCGGCTTTCTTCTTTTTCTTTGAAGATTTCTTTTTGCCAGAAGAAGATGATGACGAGCCCTTTTCGGCGCTCATATTGTAGGCAACAGCGATGCCGCGATAATTGCAGGATGTGCTAAACACGAACGCAGCAAATCCCATTTTCTTCTCGGTCATCACCACATCAACCAAGTTCGTATAGGTTCCATTCGTGTTATCGGCCACAAAGGCTTCCAAATCGCATTGGCCCGGTTTTTCATCTTCCACCTTTTTGAAAGACTTGATATTCTTTGATTCCGGATTGGTCATGGCGTTGGAAAACGTTTCACCAAGCGGAGCATGGGTACTAATCGTGGTGCAAGCCGTAAAGAGGGGCAACAGGAAAAGCGCCATTATTGCCATCGTTAGATTTTTTTTCATAATTAACATCTCCATAAAAAGTTTTTTTCAAATATAAAAAAGAATTGTAAAAAAAAAGACACGGAAATAAAAAAAAGCCTTTCACTTGTTTTATATCACTTGTCATGATTTATGCGTTTTTCTACATTTATGCATAGAATACGTTAAACATCAACACGGTTCTTCAAGTGTTGTGTTCGTGCGGTCCCCGCAAAAAACGGACATTTCGCGCTTGAAGCCTAAAAGGAATGCCACATGGCCCACTATCTCTTTACCTCCGAATCCGTGTCCAAGGGTCACCCGGACAAGGTCGCCGACCAGATTTCCGACTCCATCCTCGACGCCTGCCTCGCGCAGGACCCGAAGAGCCGCGTCGCCTGCGAAACGCTCGTGAACACGGGCCTCGTCGTTATTTCCGGCGAAATCACCACCAAGGCGAACGTCGATTTCCAGGAAGTCGCCCGCAACACCATCAAGAATATCGGCTACGTGAACCCCGACCTGCAGTTCGACTACAAGGGCTGCGCCGTGCTCGTCGCGATGGACAAGCAGTCCCCCGACATCGCGCAGGGCGTGGATGCCAAGGCCGCCGACGGCAAGAAGGACGACAAGCAGGGTGCCGGTGACCAGGGCATGATGTTCGGCTACGCCGTGAACGAGACGCCGGAACTGATGCCGCTCCCGATCAGCCTCGCCCACAAGCTCATGGAAGAAATCCAGAACCTCCGCGAAAAAGGCAAGATCAAGTGGCTCCGCCCCGACGCCAAGTCCCAGGTGACCGTGGAATACGACGAGAACGACAAGCCCGTACGCGTCGACACCGTCGTGATTTCTACCCAGCACGACGAGTTCGTGAACGGCAAGGAACTCAAGCACTCCGTGATCGAAAAGGAAATCATCGAAAAGCTCATCAAGAAGGTCATCCCGGCCAAGCTCTTGGACAAGAAGACCCGCTACCTCGTGAACCCGACCGGCAAGTTCGTTGTCGGCGGCCCGCACGGCGACTGCGGTCTCACCGGACGCAAGATTATCGTCGACACCTACGGCGGCATGGGCCGTCACGGCGGTGGCGCGTTCAGCGGCAAGGACCCCTCCAAGGTCGACCGCAGTGCAGCATACGCCGCCCGCTACGTAGCCAAGAACATCGTGGCTGCAGGCCTCGCCTACCGCTGCGAAGTGCAGCTCGCCTACGCCATCGGTTACAGCAAGCCCGTGTCCGTGCTCGTGAATACCTTCGGTACCGGCAAGATCGACGACCGCAAGATTGAAGAAATCGTCGCGAAGAACTTCGACCTCTCCCCGGCAGGCATCGAGAAGATGCTCGACCTGAGGAAGCCGGGCTACGTAGCGACCGCCGCGCTCGGCCACTTCGGCCGCACGGGCAAGCGCTTCACGTGGGAAAAGACGGACAAGGCCGCAGCATTGAAAAAAGCAGCGAAAGTTTAGCGACCGCTCGTTCGTCGTCTCGGGTGCGAAACCTCCGGTTCCTCACTCGCTCTCGCAACCGCCCCTAGTTAATACTAGGGGCTTTGTTGCTCACAGAAGCGACCGCTCGTTCGTCGCTTCGGCAAAAGATTGCAAAAATCCCCCGAACCTTCGGGGGATTTTTTTACTTGAAAATGCGATGCCGCGGTTACTTCACCGTAACCTTGTGGAGCCTTCCCGCAGCCTTCACTACGTAGGAGCCCGGGCGCATGCCGGCGAGGTCGACTTCGGAGCCAAAGCCCTTGGCCACCATGACCCCGTTTACGTCAAAAACGTTCCATGCCACGGACGCCGCCATGTGCGCACGGCGCTCGACTGCGGACCAGCGTATCGAAGTAGTTCCCGAGCTGGATGTTTCGGTGACGGAGCTGGAAGACGCCGGTGCAATCTCCTTCACGAGAGTCACGTCGAACTGGTCGATGTTCGGGCCGTCACTGCCGTCGAGCGTCGCGAATTTCACGCTGTTCTCGCCCGCCGTAAGCATGAGCGAGACTTCCTGCGTTTTCCAGGTGCTCCAGGCGCCCGTCTTCTCGAATACGCTCGTCGCCGTGTCGATAGCAGAAGAAATCACCAGGCTGCGGTCCTCGCTAGAACCGTTCGCGAAATCGATTTCGAACTTGTATTCGCCCGCCACGTCGACCTTCACGGGCACAATAACGCTTCCGCCCTTGTCAAAGTTCACGTAGGCATCGCCATGGTAACCCGCATTCGTAGTCTCGATAAAGCTGTTCGTCGCCGTACCCTTGTCGGCCTGATACTGCTTGTCCGGAGTCGGGGGCGGAGGTTCCACGTAGTTCGCGTCGCATTCCGTGGGGCTATTGAGGTTCGCACCGGCACCCGCGCGAACAGCAGCCTCCACCTGGTTCGCGGGAAGGGCGAAGGAATAGTCGTAGGGCGGAGTGAAGGACGTCCCCTGCCCCTTGGTATTACCCGAGCAGCGGGTAAAGATATTGTCGATGACTTCGTTGCCGCCGCTGCCGTCAGTATTGTTGCCGTTGTAAATCGGGTCGTTTTCGTCAATAAACACGTTCTTCTCGGTGCGCACGTGGCACTGGACGCCGGCGGAGACGCCGAGGACCGCTGTACCCGCGGTGATGGAGGAGTTGCCGGTGTAGAGGTTGTTGATCACGTGGACGTTGCCGTAGCGGCAGCGGGGCTTGCGCTGGTTGGCGGCCACCCACCAGTTGAACATGAAGGTGATGTTGAGTTTACCGACGCTCGCGGGTTCGTCGTCGGAACTCGCAATCAGGTTCGAAAGATTGTGGCTGCTCTTGCGGGTATAGCCGAACTTGCACCAAGTAAACGTTACATTGTCTGCACCCTTCACCACGTCGGCGTTACCGTCCTGACCGTCCCAGAATTCGCAGTGGTCCACCCAGATGTTCTTCGCGTTCTCGATGTTGAAATTGTCCCACGCCTGATCGGCGTTAGAGCCCGGGCCCTTGATGACGATGTTCCTGAGAATGATGTTGGACGCATTCTTGATGTAGACCACGGCCTTGAGTTCCGTACCCGGCCTTAGGCCAATGATGGTCTTGTTGCTACCGGTGATATCCACGCGGTCGCCGGATTTTCCGTTCCAGCCGCTACCCAGCGTGCCGTCGATGTAGATAACCCGCGGGGAAGAATCCTTGGCGTACTTTTGAAGGTCTGCCAAGGTAGTCACGGTGATAGGGGCCATGTTACCGCCGCCCGTCACCTCGAAAGCGGTCGACGTACGGCCCGAACGGGTCGCCCAGCCGATGGGCTTGCACTGGTCAACCGCGGCAGACGCGCATACCGCGAATCCAACCGCAAGCAAGGATATTTTCGATAGGATTTTCATTCCAAACGTCCCCAAAATGACGCCAGCCAACACGGCCGCAGTCCTGAATAAGAAAATACACTCTTTTTAAGACTTTTTCAACTCCGCTAAAGCACGAAAACGGCCAAAGCAACCGTCAATCCCGCAAAAACGAGGAAAACGGGCAAAAGCAGGAGCATGCACAAAAAGCCGATTTTCAGGTCGTAGAAGAACATTTTCCACCAGCCGCGGCGCGTCTTGCAGGTCTCGGCACGGCACTCGGGGCAAATGTTCCCTACCCTGTTACGGACGCGGATAGCGAGGTTACTCTGCAAGGGGGACATTCCCACCTTGTCGTTGAAGGGCTTATTACATCTGGAGCAGGTTGCTTGCATATTGGGAATATAGTAATTACTTTCCCTTTTTTATGGCGATAAGCACGGTAGAACCGAGAATCAGGACGATGCCCGCGACAAGCCTTCCCGTAAGGATTTCGCCGAACACGAGCACGCCTATCGCCACGGCCGTCACGGGTTCGAGCGCACCGAGAATTGCCGTGGGCGTCGACCCGATAATTTTCACGGCTTTCACCATGAATATGAGCGAAAGCACCGTCGGCACGAGGCCCAGCATAAAGCCCCAGCCCCAAGAACTCGCCTGCGTAAAGAGCGGCGGGAGCCCCGAGCCGAGAGTCACCGAATAGAGCAGCAGGAACACGAGGCAAAAACAGATGGCGTAGAACGTCATTTTCACCGCGCCCATCTGGAGGTTCACGCGGTTTGCCATCACCATGTAAATCGCATATGAAATCGAAGAAGCGAATACGAGCGCAAGGCCTGCCGTGCTGAGCGGCACTCCATTGCCACCGCGGTACAAAAGCGCCACGCCCGCCATCGAGATAGCAATAGAAACAATTGTCCACGCCTTGATTTTCTCCTTGAAGAAAATCGCCATAAGCACCGAGACTTCGAGCGGGTACAGGAACAGGAGCGTTGAAGCAAGCCCCGCATCCATGTACTTAAAGGATGCGTAATACGTAAGCGAGCTCACCGCAAAGAGGAACCCGAACGCGACAAGCGCGCCGAATTCGCGGAGTGAAATTTTAAAGTGCGAGCCCTTCGCAATGACAACAACAAAAAGGAGGAGCGCCGCCGTAAAGAATCGGTAAAAGAGGACGCTCTCGGGAGAATAGCCCTGCGCATACAGGTTCAAGGCACCGAGCGGGTTCGTGCCGTAACAGATGGCGGAAAGGGCCGCAAAGAGGAAACCCTTTAACGTTTTGAAATTACAAAGTAATAAACTAATTCTTTTTTCCATAATGGAATCTAGCGGTATTCCGTGAGCAACAAGCGCCTCATATTGCGATTGCATCGCATAAACTGGCGCCTCAACAATAGAAACAAATACATTTGTTTCTGCTGTATTCGGCTTAGGTTTATTTAATGAGGCGTGGTTGCGAGAGCGAGGACCAGCCCTGAACCTGACAGCCATTCTAGTCCGAGCGGTCTTCCGTGAGCATAAAGCGCCTCGTATCAACGAGGCGTGTATGCGAGAGCGAGGACCAGCCCTGAACCTGACAGCCATATTCTAGTCCGAGCGGTCTTATATCGCAAATTTGGTCGCGTCGGCAAGCTGCACGCTCGCGATGCGGGAAATACCCTTGATTTCCTGCGTCACGCCGTAGAGCATGTCGGCCTCGGCCATGGTACGCTTGTTATGCGTCACCACGATGAACAAGGTCTGCTTGCTGAATTCGCGGAGCAGCGCCATGAAGCGGCCCACGTTGGCGTCATCGAGCGGGCCATCGACTTCGTCCAGCACGCAGTACGGCGAGGGCTTTTCCATGTAGATGGCAAAGAGCAAGGCCGTCGCGGTAAGTGCGTGTTCACCGCCACTGAGCGCCTTGATGCCACGCATCTTCTTGCCGGTCGGGCGCACGTTGATTTCGATATCAGCATCCAAGACATCCACGGGCTTCCCGTTCTCGTCGACTTTTTCCACAAGATTCATCTTGGTTTCGCCGTTCAGGAACAGCTTGCTGAACACAAACTGGAAGTTCTTTTGGATGCGTTCAAAGGTCTCCAAGTAACGGGAACGGGCAATGTCGTCGAGCTTGGTGATGGTGCGGTCGAGCGAGGCACGTGCCAAATCCAGGTCGTCAAACTGCTTTTCGACTTCTTCCAAGCGCTTTTTCTCGCTTTCGTAGTTGTCCATCACATCGAGATTGATGGGACCGAGTTCCTTGATCTTGCCACGGAGATCGCGAAGTTCGCGGTCGGCCTCGGGCTGGCTGTATTCCACACGTTCCACGCCTTCGGGATTGCCGAGGTCCACGGAATACTCGTTGGTAATGCGTTCGTTCAAACGATCGAGATTGCTCTGGAGAGCCTCCTGACGGCGGCCCACCTCGTTCAATTCCTTCATCTTCTCAATCATGTCGTCACGAATACGGTCCAGTTCGTCGCGCCAGGCGTTCAAATCGCCGCTCACGACTTCGTAGCGTTCACGTGCAACATCACGACGCTCCTCCAGTTCACGGAGGGCGCGGTCCTGTTCCTCGACCTTGTTGGCGACCTCCCTGATGTCGCCCTCGGATTTTTCCATCGAGGCGGAATTGTTCTCGATTTCACCCTGACGGGCGCGGACCGTATTGTCCAAAAATTCTATCTGGTCGGCAATGTTGCGCAGGCGCTCGGTGTTCTGGGCGAGTTTCGCCGTTTTGTTCTGGGCACTGCGTTCCAGTTCACGAACATCCTCGTCCTTTTCGCGAAGCATCGTCTCTTGCTCAGAAAGTTCGTCGTTCACGCGGGTGTAACTGTCTTCGGCACGCTCCATGGCGGCCTTCGCCTCCGAGAGTTCGGCATCGCCGTCCATTGTATTCTGGGCTTCGGCAATACGCTGCTGAGCCGCATCGGCATCTGCTTGCAAACGCTGCAGGCGGGCATCGATACCTGCCAAGTTGTTCTTTTGGATTTGGACTCCGGCAGCACCAGCACGCAATGAATCGTTCTTTTCGCGAATATCGTCGGTAACGCTCGTAAGAATCTGGGAGTCTTCGTCGACCAGGTTCTGCAGACGGTCCAGTTCCGATTCCTTTTGACTGATTTCGGCAACGACGCCTTCCAAAAGCTTGGTCGCCTCGGCAATCTCGTTTTTGCGGCTGAGAGTCCCGCTGGCCGAGGCTCCGCTGCTAATGAGCCCGCTGGTGCGCACGACGGCGTTAGGGGCGACAAAGCACAAATCTTCGCTGCGGAACTCCTTGGCAAGCACAATCGCCGTCTCCAGGGAATTTACAACAAAATAACGACTCAAGATGCCGGAGACAAATTCCGCAATCTCGGGTTCGGCGGTCACGAACTGCCCGAGGCAACCGACAATGCCCGGACGGTTGATGGCCCCCGCATAACGGGAACCGGCGTCGTTCACAAGCGCAAGCAGCGCCTTGCCCACGTTCTCGCCATCGAGGGAATTCACAATTTCGGTAACGGCACCCTCGCTCGAAACCACGACAGCGTCGAGCAGGTCACCCAAGGCGGCTTCCACATGGGAAGCGTATTCCGGAGTTGCCTCAATGCGCTCAGAGAGGAGTCCTCCCACCAGATTCGCCTTGTTCTCCTTGAGCCAGCGGCTGGCATCGGTCCCTTCGTTCGCCACGCTCTGCAGCACGTCAATGCGAGACTGCAAACGGGCTTCTTCGTTCTTCAAATCCTGCAGGCTCTTTTGGACGTCGGCGAGGTCGGACTTTTCTTGTTCCAAACGTTCTTCGCGTGTGGCCTTTTGTTCTTCCAAATTCTCGAGTTCGCGGGTGGCCTCGTCCATGCCGCTCTGGATGTCGGCAACAGCCGATTCCGTATCGGCCTTTTGCGCACGCAGGGATTCCATTTCGGAATTCCACTTCTCCAGGTTCGCACGCAGCATATCGGCCTCGGCGTCCATGCGTTCAAAGCGGGAACCCAGGGCGTTCACCTTGTTGGCGGCCTCCAGGCGGGCGTTCGAGAGTTCGCGGGATTGCGTGCGCAGGTCGTCGACCTTGTCGCGCATCACCTGCAACGCCTCGCGTTCCCGTTCCAAAAGCGCGTTCATCTCGTTCACTTCGCTATCGTCGCCCAAGACCCGGTTTTCTTCTTCGAGACGGGCGCGTTCGCCCTCCAGTTCCTGGACCTTGGCCTGGCTGCGTTCAATATCTTCGCGAGCTTTGTCGTTAGCCGACTGCAACGCCGTGATGGAGTCGCGCAAACGCATAATGCCGTTGTTCAAGTCGTTCAAGGCAAGCGTCGCCGTCTGCACCTCCCTTTCGAGGTCGCGGTAGGCATTTTCGTCTTCGCTAATGGCGAGCTTTTTTTCTTCAATCTTGGTCTGGAGCTCCATGCCCTTGGACTTGGCAGTCTCGACCTCGTGGGTCATGCGGCGGTTCGTCGTGTCGAGGGTATCTAGGCTCTCCTTGTAATCTTCGTACTTGTCAAGGCTGACCGAGAGGTCCAGTTCACGCAGGCGACCGCTAAGGCGCTTGAACTCGTCGACCTTGGAAGCCTGGGTCTCGAACATGTGAACCGAGCGACGCACCGAGCGGAGGTTGTCCTCGACACGCAGCATGTCCTGTTGCACACGTTCGAGCTGGCGCACGGCCTCCTTGCGCTGCTGGCGGTACTTGCTCACGCCGGCGGCTTCTTCAAACAATATGCGGCGGTCGTCGGCCTTGTCGCTCAAAACCGCCTTAATCATGTCGGCGTTCATCTGCGAATACGTGCTGGAACCGAGGCCCGAGTCAAAAAGCAGGGCATGCACGTCGCGAAGGCGGCATTCCTGGTTGTTGATTAGGTACTCGCCCGAGCCGTCGCGGTGTACACGGCGGGTCACAATGACCTCGGAGTATTCCGACGCCAAGGCGCCATCGCTGTTGTCGATGACAATGGAAACTTCGGCAAGACTCATAGCGGCACGTTCTTCGGTACCGCTAAAAATCACGTCCTGCATTTTACCCATACGGAGGGCGGCAGCTTTTTGTTCGCCCAGCACCCAACGGATGGCATCGGTAATGTTCGACTTGCCACAACCGTTCGGTCCCACCACGGCGGTAAGGCCCTTCGTGGGGAAGTTGATTTCGGTCCTTTGCGCAAAGGACTTGAATCCAAATATCTTTAGCTTTGTAATCTGCACTTTGGTTTAAAGATAGTTTTAAAAAATCAACGGAACCGGTACGTCAGCAAATCCTTGTCGCCTTCCACCATCAAATAGAGGCTTCCACCTTCAATATCGAAGTCCTCCACGTCGGTATACAAGTCGCCAGAAGCGTCCGTAGACTTGGTATACTGGATGCGGAGTTTAAAGTCGCCCACCCAATCCGCTTCGACCACATGGCTGCGCTCGCCGGGGAGGATGGTTTCGCGTACCCAGGGCACAATCGTAGAACCGTCTTCGCTCACCACGTCAATTGCCGTGATGGAACAGTCCTCGGTGGCGTTTTCGACTTGCAAACGGGAGGTTGATTCCAAAAACCAGTGGCTACAACCCGAGAGCAGGGCCACGACCAGAGACATCAAGAAAATTTTAAAGCACTTCATTACTTGCCTCCTTCGGTCGCGCCAGAGGACTCGCGACGAACGCCCTTCGCCTCGATGGTCTTGGCATCGATGGTCCTCACGTTCTCGCCGTTCTTCGAGCCAAACAAACTATCATCCTTGGAGTTCTTCTTCTCGAGTTTCACAGTCTCCATGGGGGCCGTTTGCGCGGCACCGCGGCCAAACAGGAATCCGTCGATGGTCGCGAGGCTGAACTTGAGTTCGGCAATGACAGTTCCCTTGGCATGGAACAGGTGTTCGTACTCGTACGACGAGTTGTAGGCCAAGCGCAAGAAGAGCAAGTCTACGGCGCCGCCCCAAAGCAAGTCGGCAGAGCCGCTGCGCACGTGACGGCGAAGGCAAGTCGCCTCGAAACCAATCATGCGGGAGGGATCCGGGTAATACTTGAGCGCCGCCGAGTGAAATTCCCTGCTCGGGAAGTCAAACGATACTTCGCCATAAAGCCGCTGGGCAAACAGGTTCTGTTCCCAGCTCACGCGGACGGAGTCATCCCCGTTTTCGCCGCCGTTGTAGAGGCTCACGTCAAAATTCGGCAAGTAGGTCAGCGGTCCGCCTTTGCGGCCGCCATAAATGGCACGGGATTCCAAGTCCAACGAAATACGGAGGCTGCGCCAGTCGCTACGGTGGAAGCTTCCCTGCACGCTGGCATGGCCCCAACGCAAGTGCGCCCAGCTGTAGAGCAAAGAATCGTTCTCGTCGGGGTAAATGTCGCCAACGTATTCCACGTTCTGGTGCTGCATACCCGCCGCCGCCGTGAGGTCCAGCGTACGGTGCGTGTAGGTAAAGCCCCAAGTGGTCACGGAACGCACCGCCGAGAAGTCGTTGTATTGCGGGAGCAGCACAAAGTCCTCGCCGTCCCAGCCCGAGCGCTCGAACCACAGCAAAAAACCGAGGAAGTTGTCTTTTTTGACTTCCCCCGCCGCAAAGCCAGCCATGTGGTTGCGGAAGGCAAAGCCATTGTGCTCGCCGAACTGCGTCTTTAACGGAGTCTGCGTGACGCTCGGGATGAAGTTGAACCCGAAATCGATATAGCCACCGCGGCCGCCGCGAAGGATGTCGCGGATTTCGCCCAACTGGTTGTCGCGGACAAACGCCCCGCCAGAGGCAAGCGCTTCGGCCGACACCGCATCGGCAAAGGCGACGCCCGCCGTGAGCAAAAGCGAGCAAGCCATGATTTTTATTGAACTAACGCGCATACCGTAAATATACTCCCAATTCTAGAACACCACCAAGTCGTTCTTGTGGATAAGTTCATCGGGGACGTCCTTTCCCAAAATTTCGTGGACCTGCGGCGTCTTTTTGCGCAAAACGAGCTTCAGGGTCTCGCTGTCAAAGCCCGCCACACCGCGGGCGACCGGATTCTTTTGCTCGTCAAGCACCTCGATGAGGTCGCCCTTGTCAAAATGCTTTTGCACCGCGATTACGCCCACCGGGAGGAGGCTCGAGTGCTTTTCGCGGAGCGCCTTGCTGCCGCCCGCATCTACAATGACGCTTCCGCGCGGGGTCGTAATGAAGCTGAGCCAGCGCTGGCGGCTGTTGAGCTTTTTCTTGGAACCCGCAAAAAGCGTCCCTGTCGCATTCCCGAAAATCACCTGGTGCGGAAGCACCTTCATGCCGTTAGCGAGGAAGGCGTTGGAGCCGCTCTTGGTCACGTTGCGTATAGCCTCGAGCTTGCTGCGCATACCGCCGGTGCTCACCGCGGAGCCCGTCTCGCCAGGCTTGCCAGCCAATGCCAAAATGGCGGGCGTAATCTCGGGCACAAAACGGAGCAAGCGGGCGTTCGGATTCTTTTTAGGATTGTCGTCGAACAATCCGTCTTCGTCGGTAAAAATCAGGAGCAGGTCCGCATCGAGGAACAGCGCCACATCGCTACTGAGCTTGTCGTTGTCGCCCACCTTGATCTCGGCGACGGCGAGGCTGTCGTTCTCGTTGATGATAGGGACAATTTTACGGGCGAGCATCGCCTTGATGGTGTTCTGTAAGTTCTTGTAGCGTGCGCGGTCGCGGAAGTCATCGGCAGAGAGCAGAATCTGCCCTACGGAGAGGTCCACCCAGCGGAACATTTCGCGGTAGGCATACATGAGGTCGATTTGACCCACGGCGGCGCAGGCCTGCTTCTCTGCAATGACCGTCGGCTTTTGTTTGTAGCCGAGTTCCGCCATGCCGGTACCCACGGCACCGCTCGTCACAATGACCACTTCCTTGCCCGCTTCCATGAGGCGCGAAACGGAATCGGCGAGCTTTTGAATGTAACGGGTGCGGACACCGCCCTTCTCGGAGTCCACCAGAATGCGGGAACCGATCTTGACCACCACACGGCGGGCTTCGTCCAAAATATTCTTACGTAATTCACTCATCTCTGTTTACCTGCAAACCAAAAGTCTAATGGCGTCGAGCCTAAGCTGCGGATTCGCCACCACCTTGCGGCGGTCCTGGACGTTTTTGCGGAGTTGCTGCAGTTCGGCATTGCCGGCCGCCTTGCCGCGCATGGTCAACAAGTGGTTCATGCGCTGGTACTCCTGTTCCGAGCGAACTTCGACCAAGTCGGCTGCGCGCTCGGCGTACTCCTTGGCAGCACCCGACACAACCTGGCGAGCCTTGGCAAGTCCCTCTTTGGCAAAGAACCGAAGCGTGGCATCCACCGCCTTGTTACCTTGCGGCACGTTCACGTCGCGGAGAACCGCCTTCGAGAGCTTTTCGAGATTCACGCTCTGGTCGGCACCCGAGGCATCGACCAGCGCCGTCACGTAACGCGGCCCCACCAGGTCGCTCATGCCCCACTCTTCAGGCACGGGCAACTCCACAGCAAAACTGTACTGCATCATGAGACCCTTGAGTCCCGACTCCGGCCAAATGCAGCAAGCCACCACACCGTGGTTCGCGCTGGTCTCGTAGTCTATAACGCCCTGCGCCAACGGATGCTCCAAGCTCAAGAAGTCGACCTCGTCGTGGACCATCGCCACATTGCGGTCAAACGTCGCCGTAAGGCAAATGTTGCCGGCTTCCTGTTCGTCTTCCTCGTTCTGCACCGCCACCATGCCACGACTCGGCATGCCGGCAACGGTGCCCTCCTCAATTTGCGGGCCCTGCGTAATCACAAAGCACCCCGGGATGGAACTCTTGTCGATGTCGAGTCCACGGGCGTGGAGCGATTCCTGCAGCAATTCCTGCATTTCCTTTTCGCCGTCGACGCGCAGGATCTCGTCGGTGATTTCCTTCGCCTTCTCGGGATTGCGCGAATTAAATTCCAGCAGGCGGTCGCGACCCTTCTCGATGTTCTTGCGCATGGCCTCGCAATCTTTTTTGACCTGCGGGATCACTTCCTTCACAAAATTCTCGAGGCAGTGACGCGGGTCGGCAAGCGCCTCGATCAAGCTGTCGGTATACTTGAGGAATAGTTCACCACCGCTCATGAGTGGCGCCCCAAAGGCGTTGAGGCCCTCGTTGTACCAGCGGAACATCACCTCCTGCCCGCTCCCCTTCACATAGGGCACGTGCACAATAATGTCCTTGGTCTGGCCAATGCGGTCCAGGCGGCCAATGCGCTGTTCCACCAGCGCCGCATCCAGCGGCAGGTCGAACAAGACCAAATGGTGCGAGAACTGAAAGTTGCGGCCTTCTGAACCGATTTCGGAGGCGATGAGCAAATTGGCGCCGTTCGGCTTGCTGAAGTTCGCCGCCGCCTTGTCACGGGCCATAATGGTCATGTCTTCGTGGAACATCGAGAACGCGCCCTCGCCCAAAAAGTCCGTCAACAGGGACTCCAGCGCAAGCACCACCTCGATGGATTCGCAAATCAAAAGAATCTTGTCGTCCTTGTGTTCCTTCAAAAAGCCCTTGAGCCACACAAAGCGTTCGTCCTTTGCCCAGGCGTCGCTGTAGCGCGTGCAAAGCAGGCCATTCTCCTGGATGTCGGTCGAGGCTTCCAGGTCGCGTTCGGCGGCGACATCCACCATTTCGCGGTACACTTCATCGGGTTCCAGCGGGATCTCGTCCAGAACACGCTTGGGGAACCCGCCCACGCCCTTGCGGGTATTGCGGAACACCACCGAGCCCGTGCCCATGCCGTCGACAATGCGGCGCATCCACTCGCCCGCCGTCATCGACTTGGAGTTTTCCTGTTCCAACCACGGACGAATCTTGGAGTTCTTGGGCACGCATTCGTACAGATCGTCCCAGCTCATTTGGTGGTTCGGGTCGGTGGGCAGCTTGCTCAGGTCGTTCACCAGCTTGCGGTAGGCTTCCTGGTCCTTGATAAAGGCGTTGTAGTCGGCAAAGCGCGCGGGGTCCAACATTTTGAGGCGGTTGAACTGCGATTCAGGGTGCAACTGGAGCGGCGTACCCGTCAACAGCAGCACACCCCTCGACTTCGCAAGCACCGCGTTCGCGAGCATATACTCGTGGCTCGTAAAACCGTCCTCGCAAACCAGGTGGTGCGCTTCGTCAATGATAGTCATGTCCCAGGTGCACTTGAGCAAGTCCTCGATCAAAGCGGGCTGGCCCATTAAGAACTCGATTGACACAATAATGTCGTTGCTCTGCAAAAACGGGTTCGGCTTGGTCTCGTCGTTGGCGACACCCACAAAGAGCCCGCGAATGTAGCCCTCGTCCACCAGCGTGAACAAGTGGTTAAAGCGGCGCTTCATCTCGACCATCCACTGGTGCTTTAGCGTCTCGGGCACAATAATGAGCGTACGCTGCACACGGCCACGCGCCTTGAGGGCGTGCCAAATCATGCCCGCCTCGATGGTCTTGCCCAAGCCCACTTCGTCGCTGAGCATCAGGCGCGGCAACGCCGAAGTCGAGCAGGCGCGGTGACAAAGGTAATACTGGTGCGGGATCATGCTCACACGGGGGCCAATCATACCGCGGACCGGCGAGGACTGCCACTTGCAAGAGATCTCCATGGCGCGACGGCGGCGTTCAAACGCCTTTGCCGAGACATCCTTGCCGGGACTCGCGTTCGAGACGCCAATCTTGGTGAGTTCGCGGAAAAGGTCGCTCGGGCGCGCCATCTGCTTCGCCGTGAGGTCCGATTCCTTCATTTCTCGGCCACCGCGGCCCACGTAAATCACCAGGTCGTTCGCCTCACGGAGGGACTCAATGACAAAGGAGACCCCCTTCTCGTTCTTAGCCGTCTCGCCCGGCTGCAAAATAAAACGGTCCACCGGCGCGCTGTCGGTACGGTACATGCGGACCTGGCCCACCAGCGGGAAATTGAACTTGACTGTACGTCCTTGAACTTCGGCAACGACTCCGAGACCCAAATCGGGTTCTGACTGGCTAACAAAACGTTGGCCCGGCATAAAATTTCTCATAGTACTCCAATTTAGAAATTTTCGGGTTTTTATTTTTTCACAACACGCGCCTTTTTCTAAATTTTCCCCCGTATGAAATGGTTTTATATCGACGAGAGCATTACCGACGGAGAACGTAGGCAAGGCCCTTATACTATCGAAGAAATTCACGACTTTGTAAACCAGGGTAAAATCACCGACAGCACCCTGGTGTGGCACAGCGGCGAAGAAGGCTGGAAAACTTGGAAAGAGGCCCTAGAAACCGAGAAAAAGGCCGAAATGGAAGGGCTAGAATCCTCCCGCGACGAACTTTTGCAAAGCACCATCAACGAGCTCCTCAAGGAGCAAATCCGCGAATTCGAGAGCAAGCGCTTTGCGGGCTTTTTCGCACGAGCCCTCGCCTACACCATAGACAACGTTATTTTGGGCTTGGTGGGCGGGGTTATTTTATTCGCCCTCGGTTCCGGCGGCCTGGTTGACCTGGAGACCATCCAGGTGGCTGCCGCCAACTACGCCGGCGATCCGACCTCGGGTGAATCGCTGAACAAGCTCATCGAGGCACCGGGCATGAGCACCTTCCTCACCGTTTGGAGTATTGTCCAAACTATTTACTTTATCGTTTTCCACGCCATTTACTCGGCGACGCCCGGCAAAAAGCTGTTTCACATCCATGTGGAAACCGCCTACGGCGAAAAGCTGAACTGGCCAATTTCCATTGCGCGCTACCTGTGCAGCGTGCTCACGCAGTTCACCATGTTTTTTTACGGTCTCGGCTACCTCATTGTGCTGTTTGACCCCAAGCGCCGCGCCCTCCACGACTGGATTGCAAGGACATTCGTCGTGTACGACACGCCCAAGCAAACGAGTAACGGCAACAAAAAGGAGAATTAGTTTATATGTACCGCTTTGAAGTTCACCAGGTCAAAAAGCCGCTCGAAGGCGAAGTGCAGATTTCTGGCGCCAAGAACGCCGTGCTCGCCGTGATGGCGGCTGCGCTCCTCGCCGACGGCGTCTCCGAAATCACAAACGTGCCGCACCTCAAGGACATGAAGACGATGAGCGACGTGCTGCGCGTTATCGGCTGCCGTATCAGCGGAGAAGCACACCAGCTCAAGATTGACACGCGCGGCGCCGACCACCTGGAAGCGCCCTACGAGCTCGTGAAGACGATGCGCGCAAGCTTTTATGTTCTGGGCCCGCTTGTGGCGCGCTTCGGACGCTGCCGCGTCTCGCTCCCCGGCGGGTGCGCCTGGGGCCCCCGTCCCGTCGACCTCCATTTGAAGGGGCTCGAGGCGCTCGGCGCCAAAATCAACCTCACCCGCGGTTACGTGGAAGCCACCTGCGAAGGTCGCCTCCCCGGCGGTACGTTCCACTTCCCCATTTCGAGCGTCGGCGCCACCGTGAACGTGCTCATGGCGGCAACCCTTGCCAAGGGTACCAGCGTCCTGCAGAACGCGGCGCTGGAACCCGAAATCGACAACCTCGTCGATTACCTCGTCTCGATGGGCGCCAAAATCCAGGGCCGCGGTACCCGCACCCTCACGGTGCAGGGCGTCGAGAGCCTCCGCCCCGGCAAAGGGTTCACGATTCCCGACCGCATCGAAGCGGGGACATACCTCTGCGCCGCCGCCATCACCCGCGGACGCGTAAAAGTCACCAAAGTCATTCCCGACCACATCGCCTCTACCCTCGACGCCTTCCGCGACATGGGCTGCAAGGTAAGCGTCGGCGCGGACTGGGCCGAAGTCGACGCCCGCAACGTGGAACTCAAGCCCATCACCATCCAGACGCTTCCCTTCCCGGGATACCCCACCGACATGCAGGCGCCGCTCATGGCGACGCTCGTCTCGATTCCGGGAAACAGCGTCATACAGGATACCGTCTATAACGACCGCTTCAAGCACGTGGCCGAACTGCAGCGTCTCGGCGCCGACATCCAGGTCAACGGCAACACCGCGACCATCAAGGGCGGCTCCAAGCTCGAAGGCACCGAAATCATGGGCAGCGACCTCCGCGCCACCGCGGGGCTTGTGCTCGCCGCGTTCATCGCCGAAGGCGAAAGCACCGTGAGCCGCGTGTACCACTTGGACCGCGGTTACGAAGACTTCGAAAACAAGATGGCGAAAATCGGCGCGACCGTCATCCGCCACAGCGACGACGAAGAAGACGACAGCTTCTAAAATCCCGGAAAAAAGTCCGCCGATATAAAATCCGGGCATTATAAAAGCCCGCAGATCAAATCTGCGGGCTTCTTTTATTTTCCAAAGAGTGCTTTTTACTGTTGCGGAGCCTGCTGCTGTGCTTCGGAGCCTTCGGCTGCAGGAACCGGCGTGGGCGTATCCTTTTCAAGCAATTCCTGCAAGATTCCTGCGGCCTGCTCGAACTCCGCCGACGAGGCGCAATTCTTGCTGTTCAGGATTTTCTGCAGGTACTGCTTTTGCATGTCCACGTTGCCTTCAGTGCCATAGATGGAGGCGAGCTTGAACATGGTGATGCAAGCCTTTTGCCCTTCGGGGAACGCATCGGCCAGGCCCACGAACACCTTCTTGGCCTTGTCTATTTGATTGACGTCAATCAGGCAGAGTCCCATCCAGTAGAGGGAATTCTCGGCGAGTTCGCCCGTCTTCATCTGCTCGTACACCTGCTTGAAGCCGGAGTAAGCGAGCTTGTATTCGCCGCGATGGTAGTCGGAACGCGCGGTGTTGAACATGGCTTCGGCCTCCACGAGCTTCTCGGCTTCGCGCTCGAGGCTGTCCATGGACATGGGCGCCTGCGGGGCACCGCTCACCACGACCTTCTTCGCCAAGATCTTGTCGGACTTGCCGAGCAGCATGTCCAGGCGGTAGATGATTTCTTCCTGGCGGGAATCGTTACGTTCGGATTCGTCACCCATGCGGCGCGAAAGCATGGTGATTTCGGCCATCATGCGTTTTTGCAAGGCCATCTGCGACTTGATGGAATCCAGCTCGGCGCGCAGGGAATCGTTCTGTGCGCTCAGGTACTGGACGCTAGAATCGAGATTGCTGAGGACCGCCACCTGCACGTCGGTACCCACGGCCTTCATCTCCTGCGTACGGAGCATAGTGACCTGCGAGCAGCCGGCAAGGACAAGTGCCATCGATACTAATCCTAGAGCTAAATGTTTCATAGTCATTTCATGTTAGAAGTGGTTTCTTGTTGACAGAGCTTAGTTGGCAGAACTTAGTTCGCTTCTCCCCCAAGGGGATAACTCAACTATAAAACTAAAGTTATAAGTTTCGTATAGCTGCAGAGCTTAGAAATAGTTCCAAGCTCTAAGCTCTAAGTTCTAAATTCCAATTACTGCTTGATGTTCACGCGGAAGTTGGCACGGCGGTTCTGGGAGTAAGCTTCTTCAGTTTCGCCCTGTGCCTTCGGAGCTTCCTTACCGTAGCTCACAGATTCCATGCGTTCGCCTTCGATACCGTAAGCAGTGAGGAATTCCTTAACCTTCATGGCACGCTTGGCACCGAGCGTGAAGTTGTAATCTTCGGTACCGCGGGCATCGGTGTGGCCCTCGATCGTAATCGTGAAGCGCTTTTCCTTGATCAGGAGCTCGCCCACCTGGGCCAGGAGTTCCTTGGCCTTTTCCGTGAGTTCAAAGCGGTCAAAGTCGAAGTACACATCTTCACTCATAATCTGATTGATGAGCGCTTCCAAGCGGGCGCGTTCAGCTTCAAGGCGTTCGGCTTCGAGGCGAGCCTGTTCGGCAGCGAGGGAGTCGGCGTTCACCGCGGGCTCGGCCGGAGCGGCAGGGGCTTCGGCGACAGGAGCCGCTTCCGGAGTCGGTTCCGTCTTGGGCGGTTCTTTTTTGGAGCAGCCAGCCACAACGAGGCAAGCGGCTACAGAGATAATGGCGATCTTAACGATGTTTTTCATTTGGCACCTTCTTTGGTTGTTTGTTTTGAATTGTCCTCGTAGAACCACGACCACGTGGGGGCGGTATTCTCGCCACCCTGCGTAATGCGGGTCACGTTCGCGCCGTCAAAGCGCATAATGTAAATCTGGTAGCTCCCGCTGCGGTTGCTGCTAAAGGCAATGAGCTTGCCGTCGGGCGACCACGTGGGGTGTTCGTTGTTTCCAGCGTTGCTCGTGAGCTGCACAATGTCGCTCCCGTCGAGCGCGCAGGTATAGATGTTCATCTTGCCGTTGTCCATCGAGGTATAGACAATGCGGTCACCGTTCGGGGACCAACTCGCACGCTCGTTGTAACGGCCCATGAAGGTCACGCGGCGCATGTCGCTCCCGTCCTTGCCCATCACAAAAATTTGCGGTCCACCACCGCGGTCGCTAGTGAACAAAACCTCGGTCGCGTACGGGCTCCACGCGGGGCTCGTCTGGTTGCTCTTGAGGTAGGCGAACTTGCGGGCGGCACCGGTCTGCATATTGCCCAGGTAAAGGTCAGTCTTGCCGTCCTTGGTGCTCGAGAAAAGGAGTTCGCCCGTGCGCGGGTTCACCGCGGGGCTGTAAGTTTGGTCGAACT
This sequence comes from Fibrobacter sp. UWP2, assembly GCF_900141705.1. Classification (NCBI taxonomy): domain Bacteria; kingdom Pseudomonadati; phylum Fibrobacterota; class Fibrobacteria; order Fibrobacterales; family Fibrobacteraceae; genus Fibrobacter; species Fibrobacter sp. UWP2. The sequence goes on along the minus strand of NZ_FQYM01000002.1, from coordinate 36,205 downwards.
GCGTAAAGAGAGGCTGTTCCTTGCCACCCAGGCGCTTGGTATAGAGCCGCGGGCGGTTCGTCTTGAAATTCACGTACACAAGTCCCTTGTTGCCGAGCGTCCAAACGGGCATCATGCTGATGCTGGAATCGCGCGTCACCTGGCTGCGGTGGAATCCATCGTAATCCGAGACCACGACCTGCTTGACGCCGTCGATCTTGGAGACATACGCAAGGCGTGTGCTCGCCACACCGCGCTCGCCGCAAAGGCGTTTGGTCACATTGTCAAAGAACCCATGCATCGCGCGGCGCAAGTCGTTTTGCGAAACGGTGTAGCTCTCGCCCAAAAGCAGATCCTTGCTCTTGGAAACGTAGAGGTAGCAATCTACGCGCAAAAGTCCTCCCGCCTTGGGCTGCACCTTGCCCGTCACGTAGTACTCGGCACGGCTGCGGCTAAAAAGTGCCAGGTTGAACTTGTCGGAGGCGACCACGTCAAAACGTCCGGAGAGGTTCGCGTCGCGCGTCAAAATCTGGTGCGGTTTTTCTTCCACCCAGTCAATGCCCTTTTGCTCTTCAAAGGGCACAACACCAATGGGCATCGTCTTGAAAACAGAGATCCCCACATCGACCGCGATGGTATCGATAGACGCATAGGGCACCGACGGGCAAACCAAAACAAACAGCACGGACATCGCTAAGGCTAGGCGACGCGGCATCTTCAAAGTTTTTTCCATTTTCCTATTCATTCGGCGTAACTAGTTTGGAGTAAAGTTGAAATTCAGCACCAGGCTCGGGGCACGGTAGTTGGGCGGCAGCTCGGGCACCTTCGAAATCTGGATGGCTCGCACCGAGAGGTGATCCCATGCCTTGTTGCCCGAAGAGCGTTTGAGCAAAACTCCCGTGATGCCGCCAAAGCGGTCCACAGTGAACTGCACCGTCGTCTTCGCAGAGCGGTCCACCTTCAAATCCCTGGGCGGCTTGAAGTTGCCCATGATAATCTTCTTGAGCTGTTCCAGGTAGACCTGCATAAGCGGGTCCATGTCTACGGAGCCCACCGGGTCCAAGCTCGGCGCTTCCATCGCCACGGGCAAATCCATGTCGTCGACCGGGAAGTCGTCGACTGGCTCCTCTGGCGGCGGTTCCGGCTCCGGCGGAACCTCCTCGTGCACCTCCTCAGGCTTTTCCTTGGGCTCGGGCTTAATCTCGGGCGGGAGCTCCTTGTTCACCTTGGGCTTGGGCGGTTCCGGCTTGGGCTTGGGCGGAGGCGGCTGCGTCTTGGGCGGGGCCGGCGGTTGCGGTGTCGGCGGAATTTTCACCATCTCGAACACCGGGATCATCTCGGGCTCCGGTTTCAAATTTACGTAGTGGAAGGCGATGCAGGCTCCGACAACGAGCATATGGAAGACCACCGCCACAACGATAATCTTCAAAAGCGAGCTGTCGACGCTCGAAGCGAAATACTCTATTCTCTCTTCGTCCTGCTTCATTTACCTGGATTTTCTTTGGGGTTCATCGTCAAGAATCCCAGCTTGGTCACGCCCAGCTTTTGCACCTGCGAGACAACCTTCATCACCAAGCCATAATGCACGTCTTCGTCAGAGTTGATGACGACCGCCATGTCGCCATTCCAAAGGGACTTGAACACGTTGTTAAAGCTGCTGAAATCCACCTGCATGTCGGCGATGTAGATTTCCTCCTGCTTGGTGATGGAGACCTTCAGCATTTTCTCTTGTTCCATGGTGGGTGCTTCGGCCTTGGGCAAGTCCACCTTGACGCCCTGGCTCATCAACGGGGCAGAGATGATGAAAACGATCAGAATCGAGAACACGACGTCAATCATGTTCGTCAGGTTCATCTCCTGCTTCAGTTCTTTTCCACGGCTACGCTTCACTCAAGCCTCCTAGCCGGCCACTTCTTCCAAGGCAAGCAAGTCGCCGCGCTTGAACAAGCTCAACACCTGGGATCCAAAGTTGAAGTACGAAATCTCGTTTTGCCCGTTGCAGCTGGCAAAGTAGTTGTAGCCTGCCGAGGCGGGGATGGCAACCACGAGGCCGCCCACGGTAGTGATAAGCGCCATGGCGATACCCGGTGCCACCACAGAGAGGTCGGCGGAGCCATGCTGGCCTATTTCAAAGAACGCGATCATGATGCCCCAGACCGTACCTAAGAGGCCGAAGAACGGGGCGAGGTTCGAGCAACTCGCCAAAAAACCGAGATAGCGGTCTTCGGTAAGGCGGAGGCCCTCGATGGAGCGTTGGATGGTGTCCTCTAGCAGGGAGGCGCGGTGCTGGATGGAGTCGTAACTCACAAAATTACTGAACTTGGAGGCTTCCTTGAGCACTTCGGCGGTCAGGCGGCGGAGCGCACTGTCGTCGCCGGTCTCGCAAAGGCCCTGCAGTTGCACGAACTGCGTCACCGTACTGAACTTACGGTAGAACTCGGCGTTGGCGTGCTTGCTGTGGCGGTAAGCGATGTACTTCACAATAATGATGCCCCACGAACCCAGGGACATGACCGCCAAGATGCAAAGCACCACGATAGTGGCAATGTCGGATTGCATCACCATTTGAACGAGAGGTATAGAGCTGTTCAAGTGTTCCTCCTCAAAATGATTCAAACTAAAAATCGAACAACAGGAAACAATGTAGCAAACTTATTTTTTTGTGACCAAAAATTTTGGCTAAAAAAGCGAAATATTTGGGAATGCAGGTTTCCAGATTTATACAAACAAACGGAGAGTCAAATAAACCGCGGGCTCGCGCTAGAGGCCCTTGGGGTGGAAGCTCTTGCGGTGCGCCGGTGTAAAGCCGAGTTTACGGATTGCATCCAAATGAAACTTGGTGCCGTAACCAGCGTGCTTGTCAAAGCCGTAACCCGGGTATTTTTGCTCGAGAGCGTCCATGTAACGGTCACGAAAAACCTTCGCCAAAATGGAGGCCGCCGAGATGCTCGCCACAAGGCCATCGCCCTTCACCACCGGGATTTGCATGTCCTCCGGAACCCCGTGAATCTTGAGGTTTCCGTCTACCGCCACAAGCACATCGGGAGCCGGCGGGGTGAACAAGTCGACACAGGCACTATGGGCCTCGAATAGGGCGGCGCTCTCGGCAAGGGATCCCCTGCACTCCACGGGGATCTCGGGTGCGGGCGCATCCAGGCCGGGCATTCCCAACGCCGTCAAAGCACGGCGCATCGCCAAAAAATCCGCCTCCAAAATGTTCATCGTGTCGATTTCCTCGACGCTCGCGCTTGCGATGGCATAGCAAACGCAGGCATCCTTTACCGAATCGAACATCGCCTCGCGCTTGGGCCGCGAAAGCTTTTTGGAGTCATTAAGCGTGAGGAGCGCATCGGGCGCCTTGAGCACTGCGGCGCAAGCCACCACAGGGCCAGCCAAAGGTCCTCGGCCAACTTCATCGACCCCAACGACAATCTTGCCCTTGGCGTAATTGCGGAAGGCAGCCTCCCCCGCCACGGGCGTCGTGACGCCCTCCAAAAAAGCAGGCGCTTTAAACTTCATGGCTTACAGGACCTCGGCCGCGTAATCGCGGATAGTGCGCCAGTAAAGGTCGTGTTCTTGTTCCAGAACACGGGCCTGCAAAACCTCGGGAGTGTCGCCAGGGAGCACGGGCACCTTGCGCTGCGTCAAAATGCGCCCCGAGTCAATCTCCTTGGAGACCAAGTGCACCGTCGGGCCCGATTCCTTTTCGCCTGCGGCCAAAACCGCCTCGTGCACGTGGATTCCCCAAAAGCCCTTGCCGCCAAACTTGGGCAATAGCGACGGATGGATGTTCAAAATGCGGTTTTCCATACGTTCCACCAGCACGTCCGGAAGCGCCTTCATGTAGCCCGCCAAAATCAGAAGGTCCACCGGGCGTTCGTCCAAAACGGCGCACAGCGCACGCTCGTATTGATGTACGTCGGGGTGCGTCTTGCCCGAAATATGGTAAACCGGGATGCCGTACGACATGGCGTGTTCCACTGCCCCGCACGTTCCGTTGTTCGTAATCAAAAACTTGCACTGTGCTTCGAGGTCGCCCTCGCCGATATGGTCAATAATAGCTTTAAAATTGCTTCCGCCACCGGAAGCCATAACGCCGATTTTAATCATAGGGCACAATATAGTTTTTTTAGTGGTTGGTGCTAACCACTGTCTACTGTTTACTGATCACTTACTTGTAGCTTATTCCGGGGGGCGTTCTCAGGTAATAGATGACACATGGCACCACAACACATATCGCCCAAATGGCGACAGTCATCAGAGCAAACCACGGCGCAGAGGAAACCTCCACAGGGACACAGTAGGCGGTCACAAGCGAGAACACAAGGATCAGGAACCACCCGGGCAACATGTAGGCAAGCAATTTAGTCATATCCACAATTTAAACAATTTGAGCGCAACTGGACCACTCCGTACACCAAAGAAACCAATTTTTCGGGGTTTCGGGCTACCGCGGCGTCCATCTATATTCTATCTTATTCCCTGAAAAAATTTAACCCTCCTCAAAATGGACATACTATGAGCATCAAAGATTACCTCGCCGGCGCAAAACAGGCCGGTTCCGTCCAGAAGCTGATGACCCCGGGCCTCGCCGTGGAATTTATCCAGCCCTGGTACACCCCGCTTTCTACGACCCCTTCTACCACGGGTATTGCTGTCGGCGGTATCGGCTCGACATTCACCGCAACGCCTGCGGGCACCACTCCCGTGATGAACGTGATGCCGGGCGTGCAGGTCCGCACCGAAAAGCCCTCTGACCTCCGCTTCAACAACTTCTTCTTCAAGGAAGCGGTCTTAAGCGCAAAGGCTCCCCTTGTGATTGGCAACTTCGCCGCATTCAGCATCTACAACAACAACTTCCCGCTCCTCGATGCAAACGGTACACGCGTTTTCGGCGATGCCGACATGAAGGACCAGAAAAAAGCCGAAGCCAAGCTCAACAAGGTGCTCACCGACAAGGCTCTTTTTGCAACGAACAAGGCCGCCTTTGAACGCTGGCACATTCAGTTCAGCGACCGCACCCAGGCTTTGATCGCTGCAGGCAAGGACACCGCTGCTATCAACCGCGCCGTTCTCATTGACTTCTTTGACGGCATGATTGGCGAAAAGGCTGCCCGCGAAGGCGCCCTCACCGCCGCCTGGGCAAACGACTCCGAATTCCTCGGCCAGCCGGGCTACGACGCCGCCAAGATGAAATATACCGCCCTCTATCCGGTGAGCGAAACCGTTTACGAAGGCAAGGGTGTCGCTATCACCAAGACCCAGTCCAGCTACGTGACTCCGGGTGACGAACGCCTCTCCAGCCTCCCGGTGAACGCCACCGTGTTCACTCTCGAAAACAACACCAAGGAAACCCGCGAAGTGACGATTGTCCAGATTCAGGACAGCATCACGGGCTACATGGCCAAGAAGGACCGCCAGGGCGTTCAGGACTCCAGTTTTGTGCTGGTGCCGTCTGCTCGTTTCCCGAAGGGAGTGCAGTTCGACAAGGAACTCAAGGATGGCCGCTCTGTGCGCGGTATCGAATTTTACAACGAAAAAGCTCTCGCCGAAAGCGACTTCAACGGTTGCATGGGCGTGTCCGTCGCCTGGAACAAGAAGGATAACCTGAACGTTTCCGTGAAGCCCATGTTCTACCAGGACGATGCCGCCTCTGTGCTGAAGGGCGCTCTCCAGAGCGGTCGCGTTGCAGGCTCTTGGGTCAAGAACGTTTACAGCGGTCGTGAAACGATTGCAGGCGCCGTCGCCGTGACTGCCGTTTTGAAGCCGAAGCAGAAGGTCAGCTTCCAGTTCAACCTGGTGCTGGATTTCCCCGAAATCAAGCTGAACAAGCTTACGTCCGCCAAGAAGTACACCGCTTTCTTCCCAGAAGCATACGGCCGCGTGGGCGCCATTCTCGAAGAAGCTCTCGCCGCCGACAAGAACATGGACGCTCGCCTCAAGGCTTTCGAAGCCCTCGTACCGAAGAAGGCCGTAGCAAAGCTTTACAAGACCGCTGCCAAGCAGGCCGAATTCAAGAGCCTCGCCCTCAACACCCTCAGCTTCCTCGCCGAAGCCACCGTGTGGGACAAGGACGACCGTTTCTTGGTTCGCGAATGCGCCGACTATCCGTTCTTCAACTCCCTGGACGTTTACTTCTACGGAAGCTTCAGCCTCATGGCCCTGATGCCGCGTCTTGACGGCGTGGTGATGAAGCGCTTCGGCGATGCCATTCTCGCCGTGAACAATAACCGCCGCCGCCACCACGAATACGTGAACCTCCCCTACGCCGACCTGCCCGACCCGAAACTGGAAGGTCCCCGCGCCGTTCGTGGCGCCGTGATTCACGACCTCGGAAGCCCCTTCGATGCCGAACCCGATGCCTACGACTGGCACAACGTGAAGGAATGGAAGGATCTCGCTCCGAAGTATGTGCTGATGGTTCTCCGCCATTACGTGAAGACGCAGGACAAGCAGAACTTGCAGGATTGCAAGGAAGCCGTCTACGCCGCTATGCAGTACCTCGAGAAAATGGTGAACGAAGGCGAAAACTTCCCGCTCACCCACGGTACCGACGACACGTTCGACAACCTCTCCAGCCACGGCATTTCCGTGTACTGCGGTAGCCTCTGGATTGCAGGCCTCCGCGCCGCCGCCAAGATTGCCGAAATCCTCGGCGACAAGCTGCAGGCCGACACTTGGAACGCCAAGGCCGATGCCGCCAACAAGGAATTCGACGAAGCCCTGTGGGACGAAGCCGAAGGCTACTACCACTTCTTCGTGACCCCGATGGAAGCGAAGGACGTTGTGGCAGACAAGCTCCCGCAACTCGCCGACGCCATCAAGGAAACGCTCGTCATTGACGGCAACGATGTGAAGGCAGCCCTCAAGACCATCAACGAATGGCTGAACGCAGGCGAAATCCCGAGCGACGTGGAACTTTCCAAGAACGAACTCCGCGGCCTCAAGAAGGCTTGGCTCACCGCCCAGTGCAAGGACGCTTTCACCGCCAGCTGGAACGCAAAGATTGCCAACGACTGCGACGACGTGTTCGCTGACACGATGCTCGCCGACACCTACCTCCGTCTGCTCGGCCTCAAGCCGATTAGCGACGAGAAGAAGGCCAAGGCCAACCTGCTCCGCGTCTACAACACGAACTACAAGGCCAACAGCCCGCTCATCGGTGCCGCAAACCTTGTGCGTAAGGACGGCAGCCCGCTCGATGAATTCAACTTCCAGGCTCACGACGTGTGGATCGGCATCCAGTACAGCATCATGTGCGCCATGATGCACCATGGTCTCGAAAAGCAGGCTGCCGACATGGGCGATTCCATGATCCGCAACCTCTACGAAGAAGCTCGCATCCCGTTCGCCGCTCCGGAAGGATTCAACGGTTCCTGCCGCCTGCACCCGGAAGCTCTCGTGAAAGCATTCGGCCTCAGCGCTACCGCCGCCGAGAAGATGCACAAGGAACTCCTGAAGAAGGGCGCCCTGCTTGCAGATTCCCGCATCAGCCCGAAGCTCCCGCGCAACCTGCCCGCCTTTACGAAGGCATTCGGCAGCATCGCGAAGGCGAACAAGGTTGAAGCAAGCGCGCTGTTCATGCTGCTCCACAGCACGGCACTCAAGTACACCGCCGGTAAGTACTTCCGTCCCGGAATGGTGTTCGCTCTGCTGTACTAACGAGACCGTTTGCGCTAGAATCTAAGCATCAAGTTTAGGGCTGGCGCAAACTCTCGCAACCGCCCCAGTTTAATAACTGGGGCTTTGTTGCTCACGGAGACCGCTCGTGCTAGAATCTGTATAACAAGTACAGGGCTGGCACTCGCTCTCGCAACCGCCCCTGTTTAATAACAGGGGCTTTGTTGCTCACAACGGCAGGCAATCATTCTGGAGCGTCCGCAAAGGCGCGATAGAATAGTGGCAAGGCGAATCCAGCAAAAATATGCTAGCATATTTTTATTGGTGAGCTGCAGCCACGGACGGCAAAGCCGTCAATCCAAAACTTAAAGAGAACTGCTCACGCAGTTCTCTTTTTTTGAAAAAGCAACAAGAGGACATCTTTTCAAAATTACCGATACGCCAAATATACATCTTTTCAAGATTTTAAGCATTTTTCTCAAAAATCAACGCCAAATTTGCGTAGAATCGGCATGAACTAAAAGACTTTCTCCAAACTGCACAGTTCAGTCGAGGAGCGAACCGTTATGTATCTTCCAGTATCATTGCGACGCCCCCAACGTAGGGATGGCCTCGACGAAAAACCAAGATCGGTTCAAGTTCGCCAGCTTCCTTATTTCGCTAGGCACTGGGCGGCTTTCAGCGTGATGTCCATTTCCAGTTTCTTCTGGTCTTCGAAGGCCGTCTTGATCAGCGAATGGACCGTGTAGTCCTTCTTGACGGACTTGAGCATGCAGGTGCAGACTTGCTTGTCCAGGTCCTTCTGCTTCAGGCATTCCTTCACGAAGGCACCGTCCATCTCGGCTGGGAATTCCTTCGGGAGGCAAGGTTCCACCACGCCGTATCCCCACTTCGAGATATCGACGTTGCTTCCGTCGGCAGAAACGGACCCGAGAATCTTGGCCATGGCGTCCTTGTCGCCGATAAGCTTGTCGAAGGCGCACTGGCACGACTTATCGGCCTGGGCAGTACCGAGCCATTCGGCAGACTGGGCCGAGCACGACTGCACGAAATTGTCCTTGAATACGGGGCTCTGCAACAGGGCCATCAAGATGATCATCTCTTCGGGGGAAACCGAGAGTCCGGCCGACTTCTGTTCCTGCTTGGCAGGTGCCGCGGGTGCTGCGGCGGCCGAGGATTTCGGTGCCGGGGCGGCAAAACCGAGGGTTATGGCAATCATGGAAAAGAGGGCTATTTTCAATACTTTCATATTCTACCGTTTTTCACTAAAATAGCAAAAAAACGGAACGCAAATTTTCTATATTTACATGCACTATGAGTCTAAAATTTGAAACCCCCATTACCGAAGTTCCGCTGTTCCACCAGGGCAAAGTACGCGACATGTACGACCTGGGCGACAGCTTCCTGATGGTCGCCAGCGACCGTCTTTCCGCTTTTGACGTGGTGCTCCCCACCCCGATCCCTGGTAAGGGCAAAATCCTCAACCAGCTTTCGCTGTTCTGGTTCAAGCACCTCGGCATGAAGAACCACCTCATCACCGCCGACGTGAACGAATACCCGGAAGTGCTCAAGAAGCACGCCGACTACCTGCGCGGCCGTTCCATGATCGTGAAGAAGGCCAAGCGCCACTCCGTGGAATGCATCGTGCGCGGCTACATTGTGGGTTCCGGCTGGAAGGACTACCAGAAGACGGGCCGAATCTGCGGTCACGTGCTCCCCTCCAACCTGCAGCTCTGCCAGAAGCTCGAGACTCCGCTCTACACGCCGAGCACCAAGCCCGACGTCGGCCACGACGAGAACATCAGCTTTGAACAGACCTTCGACATCGTGGGCGAAAAGGTCGCCACCGAACTCAAGAGCATGTCCCTCGACATCTACACGAAGGCCCGCGACTACGCTGCCAGCAAGGGAATCATCCTCGCCGACACCAAGTTCGAATTCGGTGAAATCGACGGCGAAACCGTGCTCATCGACGAAGTGCTCACGCCGGATTCCAGCCGCTACTGGCCGGCCGACAAGTACCAGGTGGGCAAGAACCAGGAAAGCTTCGACAAGCAGTACGTCCGCGACTGGCTCGAAACGCTCGACTGGGGCAAAACCTACCCGGGTCCGGAAATCCCGGCCGAAGTCGTGAAGAACACGCTCGCGAAGTACGAAGAAATCTTCGTACGCCTCACCGGCAAGAAGCCTGAATTGTAAGGCGTTTCGCACGAACGCTCTCTGTGAGCGACAAGCGCCTAGTATTAACTAGGCGCGGTCGCGAGAGCGAGGGCCAGCCCTAAACTTGTTGTTTAGCTTCTAGCCCGAGCGGTCGCTATTTGGTCGTCGGCTCCAGGGCCTGCGACCTTTTTAAAAAAACTTTCATCCGAAGGATATGAAAATGAAATCTGTACCTATTACGCTGCTCACCGGTTACCTCGGAGCCGGAAAGACAACCCTCCTGAACTTTGTCCTCAACAACCAGCAGGGTTACCACGTCGCCGTCATCGTGAACGACATCGGCGAAGTGAACATCGACCAGACGCTCATCGAGAAGGGCGGGAACATCACGAAGGAAGATTCCGGAAAGGTGGTGCCGCTTTCCAACGGATGCATCTGCTGCAGCCTCAAGACCGACCTCCTGGAACAGATTGCCGAACTCCTCGAGATGAACAAGTTCGACTACATCCTCATCGAAGCAAGCGGTATCTGCGAACCCGTGCCTATCGCGCAGACCATCTGCATGGCGGGCAGCCAGCTGCAGAGCCGCGACGGGCGCCCCCTCGCCTGCCACCTCGACAACATCGTATCGGTGGTAGACGTCGCACGCCTCGCCGACGAATTCGCGGGCGGCCAGAAGTTGCTCGCGAACGACCTCGAAGAAGAAGACATCGCAAACCTCCTCATCCAGCAGATTGAATTCTGCAACACCATCATCATGAACAAGGTCGATTCCATCAGCAAGAACGACCTCGAGCACGTGAAGGCGGTGGTCCGCGCGCTGCAGCCCGAAGCCAAGATGATCGAGACGAACTACGGCAAGGTCGAGATGAAGGACATCCTCGACACCAAGCAGTTCGACTTCGAGAAGGTCGGGAACTCCGCCGCCTGGGCCAAGGAACTCATGAAGGAGACGAAGCCCGAAGACGAAGATGACGATGATGACGATGATGACCATGACGAGCACGAACATCACCATCATCACGATGATGACCACGACGAGCATGAACATCACCACCATCATGACGATGATGATGACCACGATCATGAAGATCACAGCCACTGCGACCACGAGCACGGCGTGTGCCACTGCGGCCACCACCACGACAAGGACCATCCGCATGGCGACGAGTACGGCATCAGCACGTTCGTGTACGAACGCCGCCGCCCGCTTGTCCGCGACAAGTTCGAAACGTTCCTTGACAACTACCCCACGAGTATCATCCGCACCAAGGGTCTCGTGTGGTTCGAGGACGAACGCAACAACAGCTACCTGTTCGAGCAGGCCGGCAAGCAGGCTTCCGCACAGAATTTCGGTCCCTGGTTCGCCAGCGAAAGCGAAGAGGAACAGAAGAGAATCTTGCGCGAGAACCCGGACCTCGTGAAGGTATGGGACGCCGAATACGGAGACCGCATCATCCGTCTCGTATTCATCGGCCAGCACATGGACAAAAAGAAGATTATTGCCGTACTCGACGATTGCCTCGGAGAATGATTTAGTTTATATTCCAGTATATAAACTGAATCCATTCTTCAACAAGTAGGTTCACAATGAACAAAATCTCTGTTACCGCAGTCATCGCCATAGGCGCAGCTTTCTCCATTGCCCAAGCCCAGGACTTCTGCCAAACGGCAGCGCACTCGGGCAACAAAGTGACGCTCTCCACCAACAAAGTCGGTTCGTTTGACAACGGCATTGGCTATGAGCTTTGGAACGAAGGCGGTAACGGAGGTTCCGCGACATTCTATGACGATGGTTCCTTCAGCTGCGACATGACCGGCGCAAAGGACTACCTTTGCCGTTCGGGGCTCTCCTTCAACAGCGACAAGACCCACACTGAAATCGGTCACATGCTGGCGGATTTCAAGCTGGTCAAGAGCAACCTCAATGGCATTGACTACTCTTACATCGGCATTTACGGCTGGACCCGCGAACCGCTCGTCGAATGGTACATCGTGGACAACACTGGTAGCCAGTACATGCCGGGCGACTGGGTAGCCCAGGGTTCCTCCGCCAAGAAGCACGGCACATTCACCATCGACGGTGCCGAATATACCGTTTACGAAGGCGACCGGACCTCGTACTCCATCGATGGCGACAACAAGTACTTCAAGCAGTACTTCAGCGTCCGCAAGAGCCCGCGCGACTGCGGCACCATCGACATCAGCGCCCATTTCAAAAAATGGGAAGAACTCGGTTTGAAAATGGGCAAGATGCACGAAGCCAAGATCCTTGGCGAAGCCGGCAGCACCAGTGGCGCAAACGCCAGAGGCTCCTACGACTTCCCCTACGCCAAAGTTTATATTGAATCCTCTGAACCTTTCGAAGGCATAGCCCAGATCCAGTCCGTGAACAGGGACAGGGCATACTCGGTATTCGACATGCAAGGTCGCTTCATGTGCACGCTCGAACAAAAAGCAGGCATGCCTCTTAACGACTTGGTCAAGGCTGGCGTCAAGAAAGCAGGTTCCTACATTGTCAAGGGTGGCGCCGGCACAAGCGTAGTCACCATCAAGTAAAACGAGCATAAATCTTTTTTCTATCTTTGCCCCCGAAATTTTAACGAGGTTATTATGCTTTTCAATTTCGACATGATCCAGGGCGTGTATGCCCGCATTCCCGCCCGCGTTGAAGCTGCCCGCAAGCAGCTGGGCCGTCCGCTCACCCTCGCCGAAAAGATTATCTACAGCCACCTGATCGATGGCGCCGAGAACAGGACCTACGAGCGCGGCAAGGATTTTGCCGAATTCCACCCCGACCGCGTGGCCATGCAGGACGCCACCGCCCAGATGGCCCTTTTGCAGTTCACCACCGCCGGTAAGGCCCGCGTGGCAGTGCCGAGCTCCGTGCACTGCGACCACCTGATTATCGCCCGCGAAGGTGTCGAAAAGGACCTCCCCCGCGCCAAGGAAGAAAGCAAGGAAGTTTACGATTTCCTCCAGTCCGTGTCTGCCAAGTACGGCATTGACTGCTGGCTCCCGGGTGCTGGCATCATCCACCAGGTGGTGCTCGAAAACTATGCCTTCCCGGGCGGAATGATGATCGGTACCGACTCCCACACGGTGAACGCCGGCGGCCTCGGCATGCTCGCGATTGGCGTGGGCGGTGCAGACGCCGTGGATGCCATGGTAGGCCTTCCGTGGGAACTCAAGTACCCGAAGATGATCGGCGTGAAGCTCACCGGCAAGCTCCAGGGCTTCGCTACCGCCAAGGACATCATCCTGAAGCTCGCAGGCATCTTGACCGTTAAGGGTGGCACCAACGCCATTATCGAATACTTTGGCGAAGGCGCTCGCAGCCTCTCCGCCACCGGCAAGGCAACGATTGCGAACATGGGTGCCGAAGTGGGCGCAACCTGCTCCACCTTCAGCTACGACGATTCCATGAGCCGCTACCTCAAGGTGACTGGCCGTGCCGACGTTGCCGCCGCCGCCGACAAGATTGCAGAACACCTCAAGGCCGACCCCGAAGTCGAAGCAAATCCGGAAAAATACTTTGACCGCGTTGTGGAAATTGACCTGAGCACGCTCGTGCCGCACTTCAACGGCCCGTTCAGCCCGGACCGCGCTTTTGCCGTGACCGACATGGCAGAATCCCTCAAGGCCACCGAAACCAAGCCGGAATCTACTCCGGTCGTAAGTGCAGCCCTCATCGGCAGCTGCACGAACTCCAGCTACGAAGACCTCTTCATGGCCGCGAACATGATCAAGCAGGCCCTCGCCAAGGGTCTTTCCCCGAAGTGCCCGCTCCTCATCAACCCGGGTTCCGAACAGGTGCGCTACACCGCCGAACGCGACGGTCTCATCGACCTGTTCAAGCAGTTCGGCGCCACCATCATGACGAACGCCTGCGGTCCTTGCATTGGCCGCTGGGACCGTGCCGGCGCCGACAAGAAGGAACTCAACACCATCGTTCACAGCTTTAACCGCAACTTCGCAAAGCGCGCCGACGGCAACCCGAACACGCATGCATTCGTCGCCTCCCCGCTCATGGCCGTGATTGCAGCCCTCAGCGGCGACATCCGCTTCAACCCGATGACCGACACCCTCGTGAACAACGAAGGTAAAGCAGTCAAGCTCGACCCGCCGGAACAGTGCGAACTGCCGCCGAAGGGTTTCGAAGTCAAGGACGCCGGCTACCAGGCTCCGGCAGAAGACGGCTCCAAGATTACCGTTTCCATCAACCCCGAAAGCAAGCGCCTCCAGGCTCTCGCTCCGTTCGCGGCCTGGGACGGCAAGGACATCGCCGGAGCCCCGCTCCTCATCAAGGCGAAGGGCAAGTGCACCACCGACCACATCTCCATGGCCGGTCCGTGGCTCAACTACCGCGGCCACCTCGAAAACATTTCAAACAACATGCTCATCGGCGCCGTGAACGCCTTCAACGGCGAAACGAACAAGGTCCTCTGCCAGTGCGGTGAATACAAGGAAGTTCCAGAACTTGCCAAGATTTACAAGGCCAAGGGAACGGGCTCCATCGTCATCGGTGACGAAAACTACGGTGAAGGCTCCAGCCGCGAACACGCTGCCATGGAACCGCGCTTCCTCGGCGTGAAGGCCGTAATCGTGAAGAGCTTCGCCCGCATCCACGAGACGAACCTCAAGAAGCAGGGCATGCTCGCCCTCACCTTCAAGAACGCTGCCGACTACGACAAGATCCAGGAACAGGACGTGTTCGACATCGTGGGCCTCACCAAGTTCGCCCCGGGTTCCGAGTTCACGCTCGTCGCCCACCACAAGGACGGCTCGGTCGATAACATCGCCCTGAGCCACACCTACAACGAACAGCAGTGGGCATGGTTCAAGGCGGGTTCCGCCCTCAACCTCATCCGCGCGAACAACAAGTAATCGCGACGCCGCATGTGTAGAAAGCGCTCCCTAAAAGGGAGCGCTTTCATATTTCATTTACTAAATTTCTTCATTAGAACACATTCTTTACATAATTTCAGGGAATCAGAAATGACAAACAATCGTGAAAACTGGGGTTCCAAGATAGGGGTCATCTTGGCAGTCGCTGGTTCGGCAGTCGGGCTCGGCAACTTCCTGAGATTCCCAGTACAGGCGGCCACCAACGGCGGCGGCGCCTTCATCATCCCCTACCTCATCGCATTCCTGCTCCTTGGCATTCCTCTCGCCTGGATGGAATGGACGCTCGGCCGCTATGCGGGCAGGCAGGGCTACGGCACCGCCCCGAGCACACTCCACATCATCTTCGGCAAGAAGAAGCCCTGGGCAAAGCACCTGGGATCCATCGGCCTCTTGCCGCCCATCTTCATCGTTTTCTACTACGTGTTCATCCAGTCGTGGATCCTCGCGTTCGCCTACTATTCCCTTACGGGCAAGCTCATAGAGGTGACAGCACAGGGTAGCGCCGCGGTGACGCAGTTCTTCGGCGACTTCATCATGCTCAAGACGTGCGTAGGTCCCGTACCTTCCGCCATCATATTCTTCCTCATCACGTTCGCCTGCAACATGGTCGTCCTCGCCTTCGGCGTACGCAAGGGCATCGAGCGCGTGAATAAGATCTGCATGCCAATACTTCTTATCCTCGGCATCATCCTCGTGGTGCGTGTGCTGACACTCCCGGATATCGGCAAGGGGCTTGCCTTCATGTGGAATCCGAACTTCAGCGAACTCGCCAATCCCAAGGTCTGGATGGCGGCCGCGGGCCAGGTGTTCTTCACCATGAGCCTCGGCATGGGCATCATCTGGTGCTACGCGAGCTACCTCAAGCCCAAGGAAGACTTGGTTCTCTCCTCCCTTACCGCCAGCGCCACGAACGGCTTTGCCGAAATCATCATCGGCGGCACGGTCGTCATCCCCATCGCAGTCATCATCGCGGGCGCGAACATCGAGGAATGCGCGAAACTCGGCACATTCGGGCTCGGCTTCCAGACCATGCCGTACGTGTTCGGAACGCTCCCGCTCGGCGGGGTCCTGCAGACGGTCTGGTTCGCCCTGCTCTTCTTCGCGGGCATCACCAGCGCCATTTCCATCATCCAGCCGCTCATCAGCTTCTGCGAAGACGACCTCAAGTTCAGCCGCAGAAAGTCGGTCACGACCATCAGCACCATCACGTTTATCGGCGGCCTCACCGCCATCTTCGGGCTTGCCGCCGGCACGGTCGACGAACTCGACTTCTGGGGCGGCACGTTCCTACTCGTGGTGTTCGGCGCCATCCAGGCGCTCGTGTTCTCGTTCATTCTCGGTCGCCAAAAGGTGAAAACCGACGACGGAGGCGAAGACAGCGAAGCATTCGCCTTGATGAACGAAGGTTCGCAGCTCAAGCTCCCCCACTTCTTCAGGCCCATCATCCAGTATGTGTGCCCGGCATACCTGATTATCCTGCTCGTGTCGTTCACGCTGACCGACGGGCTCCCGCTCATCACGCTCAGCAACATCCCTGCCGACGCGAAGGTCACCTTCCTCGGCACGGAATTCTCGCAGCTGTACTTCACGTGGGGTTTCCGCGGATTCCTGCTCTTGCTGGTCGTCTTGCTGAACATCGCCATCGCCTACGCCTGGCGCAAGGGCGGCACCGCAGAACGCGGACGCAACGCAGGTATCCAGAAGATGCCTATCGGCAATTCCGACGAAACCATGACTAAGGAGGCATAACATGGACGCAGAATTTACAACAGGCGGACTCATTTTTATGCTCACCTCGTGGGCAGCCATCATCGGGCTATGCATCTTCTGCTTTTCGAAGGTGTTTAAAAAGAAATAAGTTTAAACAAGAAGGAAATGAATATGGATATCAAGAAGAAAGTCGAAGAACTGAGCCTCACCCTGCCAGAGTGCCCCGTACCGCTCGCCGCCTACATCCCGGCAACGCGCTTTGGCGACACCATCGTCGTCTCGGGCCAGCTCCCATCTGTAAAAGGAGACTTTTCGACATACACGGGAACCGTCCCGACAGAACTTTCCGTCGAAAAGGCAACCGAAGCCGCCCGCATTTGCCTTTTAAATAACATCGCCGCCGCCATGGGACTTTTGGAGCACGGCGAGACGCTCCGTCTGGTGCAAATGCAGGGCTTTGTGCAGTCCGCCGCGGACTTCCACGAGCAACCCGCCGTACTGAACGGCGCCAGCGAACTCGCGGTCCAGATCCTTGGCGAAAACGGCAAGCACGCGCGCACAGCCGTGGGCGTCACCGCCCTCCCCAAGAACGCTGCCGTCGAAATCAGCTGCACGTTCCAGGCTGTAAAAGAAGAACTCCAGTTCACTGGACGCATGAACTGGATCGAATAGCGCTCATCGCCTTCCGTTAAAAGTGGAACTCGCGAATCCACTCCCGCATGTGAAAAACAGAAACGCCCGAGGTCAACGACTTGCGGGCGATTTTTGCGCCCCATTCTGTCGCCATCTTTTCGGGATTCAGCTTGAAGCCCACACGGCCCAGGTCCAGGCGGTCGGCATCAAAGCAGGTGTCTATGGTGGGGTCGCCCGTGCGCGGAACCTTCGTGTGCATTTGGCACGCCTTGTAGAGCTTGTCAAAGCGTTCGTCTTCCAGTCCAAATAGCTTTTGGTCACGGCAGAGTTTTGCAAACTCGGCTCCGCGCGGACCATGCTCGGCATCGTAGGCGTCGTCAAAGCGGCGGCTGTCGTGGAATATTGCAAACAAGCGGACCACGTCAACGTCGGCGCCGGTCTTAGGCACCAGCAAAAGTCCATTGAATTCCACCTGGTGCCAATGCTCAATGCCATGGACCTCGGACTCGTACAGCCGATTCTCGAAGGCATAAGACATTAAAGCGGTAAAATCAATCATCTTTCGTCCCTGGATCATTCGACTCCGCCCCGCGGGCTTCGCTCAGGATGACGTTCTTATATTATAGATTTGCCACATCACTTCCCGTAGGCTTGCTTCAAGTCCATCAGGCACTGGAGCGCCTGCATGGGGGTCATCTCCTCGGGCTTGAGCCGGCGAATTTCATCCTTCAGCAGCTGCGTATTCTCGTCGGGCGGCGCGAACAAATCCATTTGGGGCTTCGCCACAATCTTCTTGTGGGCGGCCTCGTCGCTCGGGTCAATCTGCTGCTTTTCAAGGCGCAAAAGAATCTTCCTCGCGCGGCGCACCACCGTATTCGGGAGGCCCGCCATCTCGGCCACATGGATACCGTAACTCGAGTCGCAGGCACCCGCCAGAATCTTGTGGAGGAATATGAGCTTGTCGCCCTTCTCTTGCACAGCCACCTGGAAGTTCCCAGCGTGTTCCAGGCTGTCGACCAGGCCGGTCAATTCGTGGTAGTGCGTCGCAAAAAGCGTAAGCGCCATGCGGGCGGGCTCGCCGTGCAGCGTCTCCACGATGGACCATGCAATCGAGAGCCCGTCAAACGTGCTGGTACCGCGGCCGATTTCATCGAGCAGCACCAAGCTGTGCGGGGTCGCATTGCGCAAGATGTTCGCCGTCTCGATCATCTCGACCATAAAGGTACTGAGACCGCGGCTCAGGCGGTCGCTCGCGCCCACGCGGGTGAATATGCGGTCCACCACGCCAATGCGAGCGCTCTCGGCAGGCACAAAGCATCCGATTTGCGCCATGAGCACAATGAGCCCGGTCTGGCGCAGGTACGTCGATTTACCTGCCATATTCGGCCCCGTAATGAGCATGAGGCGTGTGCCGTCGGGGCTCAGCGAAACGTCGTTCGGGATAAAGTCCAAATCAGGGTTCACGGCGACAATCACCGGGTGGAACCCTCCGCGAATTTCAATCCCCGTGCCATCGAACACCTCAGGGCAAACATAGTTGTACTTGCGTGCGGCGCGGGCAAAACTGTACAGGCTGTCGACGCGGGCAATGGCGTCGGCAATCTCCTGGAGTTCGGCGCGCCAGCTGTTCACGCGTTCGCGCAGTTCGCAAAAAAACTTGTATTCCAGCGCATGAATGTTTACTTCGGCGTTGCTGATGATGGACTCGCATTCCTTCATCTCGGGCGTGATGTAGCGTTCGCCGTTCACAGTCGTCTGCTTGCGGATGTATTCCTCGGGAATCGGCTGCGTCGCCTTCGCCATTTGCGCCTTGGTAATCTCGATGTAGTAACCGAACACGCGGTTGTAGCCCACCTTGAGGCTCGGGATCCCCAAGCGTTCGCGTTCGCGGACTTCGAGGGAGGCAATCCATTCCCTGCGTTCCTTGATGTCTGCATTCATCGCATCGAGCTCGGCATTGGCGCCGGGTCGAATCATGCCGCCCTCGCGTATGGTGAGCGGCAAGTCTTCGTTAAAATTCTGGAGCAGTTCCTCGCCGCGGCCCTTTGCACGCAAAAGTGTCTCGCGCAGGCCCTCGAACACAGGAGCACGCAGCCCCTCCAGCACGTCGGCCACCTTGGAGGCCTGGCTAAGCGAGCGTCCCATTCCCGCCAGGTCGCGCGCATTGGCACGCCCCGATCCGACGCGTCCCATCAGGCGTTCCATGTCGAGGATGCTCGTGAGCGAATCCTTGAGCTCGTCCAGGGCGACCGGATTTTGCACCAGTTCCGCCACCGCCTCCTCACGGCTGCGAATCTTCTCCACCGAAATTAGCGGGTGGCTCACCCAGTCCTTGAGCGTTCTGCCGCCCATCGCAGTCACGGTAAAATCCAAAACCGAGCAAAGCGTGCTGGAATAATCGTCGGCGTTGAGCGGACGCACCAGTTCCAAGTTGCGGAGCGTGCTCGGGTCGAGCGTCATGTAGTCGTCCAGGTTCAAAATCTCGAGCGACGTAAAGTGGCTCAGCTCGGATTTTTTCTGGTCCATCAGGTATTGCAGCAGGGCACCCGTCACCGCGGTCTCCGAAGTGCGACCGTCCAGGCCGAGTCCGTCCAGCGCCTCCACCTTAAAGTGGCTGAACAGCACCTCCCTCGCCTGTTCCTCGCCAAAGAGGAACGTCGGGAGCTCCGTCACCAAGACATTCTCCGCCTTGATCAGGTCCATGATACCCGCGGGAATATTGCAACCCTCGGGCACCACAATCTCCTTGGGCATGCGGCGGCTGAACTCGCATTCAAAAGACTGCTCGCTGCTGAGGCAGGCGGCCAAGTAACCCGTGGTCACGTCGGCAAAGGCAAAAGCCGCGCAGCACGAACCCGACTCCCCTGCCGGTCCCAGGTTCTGGCGGGCATTCGAGCCTGCAGCCGTTTCGACCGTCGCCGGGATGTAGGCGCAAAGGTAGTTCGCCTCTTTCGCGTTGAGGTTCGTCTCGTCCATCGCGGTACCGGCACTGATAATCTCGACGATATCGCGTTTGACGATTCCCTTGGCGAGCTTGGGGTCCTCGACTTGCTCGCAAATGGCAATGCGGTATCCGGCGGCCACCATCTTGGGCACGTAGCGGTCGGCAGCATGGTGCGGGAACCCGCACAAGGGCGTCGCCCCCGAGGCGCCGTTGTTACGGCTCGTGAGAGTAAGACCTAAAATTTTGGAGGCAATGACGGCGTCGTCCTCGAACAGTTCGAAGAAATCGCCCATGCGAAAAAAGAGGATGCAGCCGGGATTTTGCTTTTTGATCTCGTAGTACTGCTGCATTAACGGGGTCGCAGCCATTATGCATCCCCCATCGAAAGTTCAATCTGGTCCGGAGTCTCCTCGGGCGGCTTGGGCTCCTCGGGGGCGTTCTCGGGCTTCGCGTACTGCGGCACCAGTGCACCCGCTTCCAAAAGTTCGCTGAACTCGCGCAGGCGCGGCAGGTCCTCGGGAATACGGTTGATGCCAAAGTACTTCATGAACTCCTGGGTCGTCACATAAGTGTAGGGGTTCCCCACCGTATCGGCGCGGGCGCCCAAAGCCACGAATCCCTTGTCGAGCAAGTTGCGAATTGGGCCATCGACCGAAGACACTCCGCGAACCTGTTCAATGGCAGCCTTGGTGATGGGCTGCTGGTAGGCAATCACGGCGAGCGTCTCGAGGGCGGCCTGGCTCAGGCGGCGGGCGTTCGCCTCGGGGAACAGCTTGCGCACCCACGGGTAGTACTTGGCTCGCGTACGGAACCTGTAACCGCCCGCCTGTTCCACAATCTCAAAGGGGGACTGAATCTTGTTGAGTGAGTCGTTTGCCGTAATGAGGGCGTCGGCCACCGACCTCGCGTCCAAAAAGTCGCCTAGAATTTCGCGCAATTTTTTGAGCGTCACAATATCGGGCGACGCAAACACCAGGGCCTGGATAATGCGGGCCAAATCTTCACGGCTTTCTACTTTCGGGAGTTCCGCCGATTCTTCGGCGGCTTCATCCAAATTCTGAACATCTTCACTCATGTGAGTCAATGTAGTAAAAAACTAGAACTGGAAATACAAGAAGGGATTGTAGCTTTGGGTAAAGAGCGCCAGGGCCGCCAAAACGAACAAACCGAGCGCTACCAGGGCTCTTTTGACGCTCACGACGTTGCACCAGTCAAAACTGCGGAAGCGCCAGAACGAGAACAGGGCTGCCAAAGCCATGAACACCACGCACGTAGGCGTGAAGATTTCGGCCGTAAGGATGGCATCGGCGGCACTCACCGGCATAAGGCCGAGCATGGCCTTCCACATGCGCCAAGCCTCGCCAATGCTGTCGGCACGGAAAAGCACCCAGCCAAATAGCACCAGCACCTGCGTAATCAAGATTTGCACCAGACGCGGTGCCTTGTAGTAAAAGGCGTTCTTGTTGTTGGCGCGCTCCACGATCATAAAGAAAGCATGGTACAGGCCCCAGCAAACAAACGTCCAGTTGGCACCGTGCCACACGCCGCTCAAGAACATCACCATGAACAAATTAAAGTAAAGGCGCTTTTTGCCCACGCGGTTCCCGCCCAGCGCAATGTAGAGGTAGTCGCGGAACCAGCTGGTCAGCGAAATATGCCACTTTTTCCAAAAGTCAGTAATGCTCACCGAGCGGTAAGGGCCGTTGAAGTTGCGCGGGAAATGGAAGCCCAGCATGAGCCCAAGCCCAATCGCCATGTTGCTATACGCCGAGAAGTCAAAGTAAATCTGGAACATGTACGCGAGCGAGCCCCACCAGCAGTTGATTACGCCCGGAGCGTCGGCGGCAAAAACACGGTCGGCAATGATCCCCACCTGGTTCGCCAAAAAAATCTTTTCGGCAAAGCCAAAGCTAAAGAACAGGATGCCGCGCACAAAATTCTCGACGGTGTGCGTACGCGTCGCAAGTTCCTCCGCCACGGTATTGTAACGTACAATCGGACCCGCCACGAGCTGCGGGAACAACGCCACATAGCAGGCGAAGGTGGCAAAGTCCTTGACCGGGGGTGCCGTGCCACGCCAAACATCAATCGCATAACTCATCGACTGGAACGTATAGAACGAGATGCCCACCGGCAAAAGTACCGTCATCACCGAGAACGGTTCAAACCCGAGCCTCTCAATGACACTGTTGAATGCGCCCATGCCAAACATGTAGTATTTAAAGAATCCCAGCGCCCCAAGATTCACGACAATCGCCATGACCAACGCCCAGTTGCGCTGGCGCTTGCTTGCGCCCTCGGCCGAAATCAACCGGCCGCTAATGTACACCACGAGCGTCGAACCAAACATTAAAAAGACAAGCCAAGGTTCGAGCCAGCCGTAAAAGATGTAGCTAAAGACGGTGATGAAAAAATTCAGGCCAGAGTGCTTGACGCCCGCCTTCAAAAGCACAAAGTACCCGACCAAAAACGTCGGGAGAAAGTAGAACAGGAAAATCTGGGAAGAGAAAACCATAGGTTACTAAGGCGTCATTCTGAGCGAAGCCGTAGGCGTAGTCGAAGAATCTAATTCAGAGAAATCCTTCGATTTCGTGACTGCGCCACTACACTCAGGATGACACAACACGTTCTTACTCGTTCACCTCGATGGCGAGGTAGCGCGGGCTCTCATTATCAAAGTACTCGTCCTCGACAGCTCCGTCCCAGTTGCCCTCGAGCGGCACAAGCGTAAGCGTCTGTTTCGCCTTCGCCTTGAACTCGCCCACGTTGCCCTTGCTCTTGGCAGCCATCTTGTCCTTGACCTTGCCGCGGGCAATGAGCGGGTTGTAGACGCCCACCAAGATTTCCTTGGACTCGTAGTCGCCCGAGACCACCTTCTGCACCTTGTACTTAAAGACGTACACATAGCTGTAGAGGTCGTTGCTCGGCATCTTGCCCGGAATCTCAACCAGGCGGCCTTCAATAACGAGGGGTTCCGCAGCCAGCGCAAAGGCGGCCGCGGCGAAAATTGCAAACAAAAGCTTCTTGATCATGCCCACAATATAGCAAAACAAAGAACCCCGCTCTTTCGAACGGGGTTCTTAAGCTGCTTCACTTGGACTCGAACCAAGGACAACGCGATTAACAGTCGCGGGCTCTACCAACTGAGCTATGAAGCATCGTCTGTTAGACGGGGTCAAATATAGATATTACAACCGCTTTGTCAAGGGATTTCGCCAAAAATTTTGAAAATTTTGCGTTTTCTCTCTAAAAAACCGATTTTCAAAGCCTACACTAGAAGGCGTAGTTTACCGTGAGCATCCCGTAAATATCCTTGTACTGGTCCACCTTGTAGTCGGGGCGGTAGGCACAATAGGCACCCACGGTCCATTCCGAGGTCAGGTTGTCGGTATGCGTAAAGCGGAGCGTTCCAGAACCCGACACGTCGAGCTCGCTCTCTTCCAGGCGTTGCCCGTCCTCGTCGCGGTTCATGAACTCCTGCCTAAAGGAGCCCTCGAGCAACAAGTCCACAAAGTTCTTGGAAAGCGGGATGGTCATGTTGTCAGAAAGGATCCACTCAAAGTCATCCATGTTGTCGCGGTTGTAGACCTTGTACCGCGGCACCACCGAGAGCATGTTGCGGAAGCCCCCAACCACCGTCGTGAGCGAAACCGGGTAGCGCTGTTCAAAGTAGTCACCGCCATGGAAGTAATAGCCCAAAATGCCAAAGGTCTCGTCTTCAAAGTCAAAGTCCGTCAGCAGGTCATCCTGTTCAAAACGCGAGAGGTCCCTGCGGACGGTCCACACGCCGCCCACCTTGAGCACGTTCCTCGGCAGGTTGAACTTGAATTCCAAGTTGGCGGTATGCTTGACAATCCGTTCCTCGAATTGCGTCGCCAGGTATTCCTCGTCAGAGAGCGCATAGTAGGCGGCCCAACGCGCCGAGTCCACCTTCAAAGTATCTTCGCCGTTAATGACGTCGACCGTCGCCTTGCCCTTGCGGGCCGAGAACCAAGGGTCCCCGTAAACCCCCGAAGCCGCCATGTAGTCGGCATAGAGCCTCTGGTTCGTGCTGCGCGTGCGGTAGTTCATGTTGTAGCCTACCGAGAGTTCCATGAACTTTGTCACCTTGAATGTGTTGTTCAAGTTCGCCGTATGGTCGTATAGCGTTCGATTCTCGTCCTGCTCATGCTCCTCGAGCCAGCTACTCTCGGCACCAGGAATCAAGCCCACCGTGGACCCTTCCGCCAACCCGCAAATGTTGTAGTCTTCACCGTGGGCGGCATTTTCGACATCGATCTTGTAATTAAAATTGAGCTTCCAAAAATCAAAGAACTTCTGGTCCAGGTTTCCGTACGCCTCGCGGGAGTTCTGCAACAGGTCGGGGGAACCGGCACTATAGAAGTTTGCCCCCACAAAGCGCAAATGACCCGAAAGGATCGTGTTGCCCAGGTCCCAGCGCATGGAACCCATAAAGGCAAAGTTCTGCCCGTCCCAGTTCTTGAACTCGGCAGGGTCGTCACCCTTCTTTTCGTAGCCGTTCTTCAAGGACTTCGCCTGGCTCAAAAGTTTTTTCAATTTTGCCTGCATCTCGGTGCGGGACAACATGGAGTTGTCTCCAAAGAACTCCTCGAGTTCTGCCTCGGTCATGATATCCACGAGCGTCGGGTTGTTCATAAGACGGCGCAACTTCGCCAAGTTCGAGGCATCCAGGCCCGCGGTCACAAAGACCTCGTTAATCGCCCTCTGGAGCGAGGCATTCGCCGTGTCGGCGGCGCCCAAGGCAACCTGGCCGTTCAACTGGATGTCGCCCGGGAACACAAGCCAGTTCCCATCGGCAAAGAAAGTCTTGGACGACTGCATTGGCGAAGAGGTGTTCATGTCGCTACGGCCACCGCCATCGCGCAACAACGGATCTTCGAGGTAATCCTTGCTCCCAATAAAGCCGAGCGTCCCGTTAAAGCGACGATGCATGTTCCAACGGAGCTTGCCGCCCACCATCAGTTTTTGAGGTTCCGCCTCGCCGTCTTCAATGTAGTCCTTGTAAACGTCGAGATTCCGCTCGCCTACCAGCTTGGGCTCTTGGGATTCGCCACCAAACACGGAGACCACAAACAGGGGGTCACGCGCCGCATTGTGGAAGAGGTTCAAATCGTAAGAGCCCCCCAGCACGTTTAAACCCGAAAGGTAGGTTTCGCCAGCGGAGAGGTACACATCACCCACCGCCAAGCGCTGCATTTTGTCGGTGTAAACCGCAAGTACGTTCTGCGGGTCAAAATGGTTCCAGTCGTCGCCAGTCAAGTTCGCCGAGAACTCAAGGGAGCGTCCGTCCCTGGATTCAAAAAGCAGGTACGCGTTCAATTCCGAGAACAAGCCCGGCACTTGGAAAACGTTCTTGTCGTGCGCCATCACGTGATGGTAGCCCACCGTGGCACCGACCTTGCCGCTCTTGGTCCATTCGTTTTCGCCGCTAAAGTTTTCCTTTTTGGGAGTCCCCGCACGGAAGATCTCCGCATAAGGGTTCCTCGGCTCCTCGCGGAGCGTCGCCACAACGGCACCCACGCCCTGCGCCAGGTTCATCATGTTCTGCTGGGTCACCTTCTTCAAGTCATCGGAGGGCATGTCGTTCACCAGCAAGCCCACCTTGTTCTGCTCAATCTGGGAGCGGAGCTGGCGAACCTTATTGTTTTCCATGTCCACAAAGCCAAAGTCGTTATGGGCTATCTTGGAAGTCTGCATTGAAACTTGGGAGTTCTCCCCTGCCAACACACCCACGCGGTTGTTGAACAGGCGGGTCGCCTCCATGGTCACGTAGGCATCTGCCGCGGCCCATACCGCCACGCCGCTGTTAAAGCGGAAGGCGCTCCACTGCAAGTCCACCGAGGCGCCGCGGGCATAAAGGCCAACAGACTTCGAATACTCCACGCTCACGTTCTTCATCTCGAGCATGCCGTTTTCTACAGCCACGCCAATCTCGGCATTGCTAATGTCCACATTTTGCAACGAGGCGCTATGCGGACCTGTAATCGAGATGCCGTTCCAGGAGGCAAAACCCGGAGCCGCCTGCATCGAAACGGGCTTTTGAAGCTCGCCCACAATCGCCAAGGAACCGCCCTGAACATCCAATCCCGTACCGGAGTTGAACTCCATCACCACGCCCGCCTCGACCACAAGCGCCTTGCCCTCGGGCACTACAATCGTTTCGGTAATCAGGTACGGGGAGTTTTCCGCCTTCAAAAATCCAGAGACCTCGCCCGCCAACATTGTCCTGGCGACGAGATTGTTGGCCAACTGGGGTTCCTCGGGCGTGGACGCCTCGGCCTCAGGCTGTGCGGGTGGTTGCTCCACAGCTTGAGCCGCAGGCTGTTCTGCAGGCTGCGCGGGAACCGCCTCTGGCTGAGCCACATTAGTAGAATCCGTAGAAACAGAAGCTGCTGCTTCCGCAAAAACCAGCGGAGCAGCAGTCAAAATACATCCTACCAACCTCAAAAAGTTTGCCATCACCGGACCTCAAAGACCTTTTGCGCCTTAGCCTTGAAACCACTCTTATGGACAACCTCGATATCGAACCGGTTCTGGGCTCCACGAACCAAGTTTACCGGCACCTGGTAATCCAAAGATTGAATCTGCCCCAGCGTTTCCTGTAAAATAACTTTTCCGTTTTGCTTAATGGTCACCTTGTGCAAAAACACCGGATCATTTTCAGGGTTCTTGATCTTAAACTGCAATGTCTTGGTAATTCGATCCTGCATCCCCACCGGCGGAGGCGGCACCTTCACCTCCTCCTTCGCCTTGCCATATACATCAATGTTAAAGCGCTTCACCGAGTAGCAGCCAAACCGCTTCTCAAAAACGGCGTCGTTGCCCGCCTGGTCCTTCAAGGCGAAGGTGTAGACATGCTCACCGCTTGTGAGCTTGTATTTTTTTTGTTCGTTCTTTGTAACGGGTTCCTCCGCGACCGGGGTTCCATCTACCGACATGGTTAAAATACCGGCGTCGTCCTGCATGTTGGCAAACGACACATGCATGTTGCACGCAATGGAATCGTAAGAGAGGAACTTAATCGCAGGCGACACCTGGTTCACCTGGGCGCAGGTCTTGTTGACGTCCATCTCAATGGTCT
The DNA here is from genome assembly GCF_900141705.1 of Fibrobacter sp. UWP2. Classification (NCBI taxonomy): domain Bacteria; kingdom Pseudomonadati; phylum Fibrobacterota; class Fibrobacteria; order Fibrobacterales; family Fibrobacteraceae; genus Fibrobacter; species Fibrobacter sp. UWP2. The sequence goes on along the minus strand of NZ_FQYM01000002.1, from coordinate 9,149 downwards.
GCGTCTCGGTATTCCCGGCAGCCTTGAACACGAACGTCACCTGATTCTCGGTCCACAGCTTGTTGGCGTCGTTCACGGAAACCTTCTGCGAGAAGGAGTGCTTTTTGCCGTCCGTGGCGCGAATCAGGTTGTCAGAGGTGTAGGACTTACCAATCATCATCACCAAGGACGCCTTGGGATCCGATGCCGTGTAGGAGCCGTCCACGGTAAGGCCTTCGTTGCAAACATTTGCCGGGGACTTGGTGGTGATGGCAAAATTGTTTTCGAGGAGCGCCTTCTGGTGGGCTTCATCGGCCTCCTTCACTTCCTTCATCATGGACTGCACGTTCTTGGCGTTCTTCTTTACAATGCCGGCAAGCTTTTTGGCAAAGCGCTTGTCGCCCGAGGACTTCAGCTTCATGGTCACCAGGGAGTCCGTACCGAACATGGTCTCGCCCGCCACCACGGGCATCACCGGACCGTCGTCCTTTTGCTGGATGTCAAACTTACCCGTGGCAAGGCTCGCATAAAACGCGCCATCCTCGCCGCCAATAAAGCCACTCGTACCGCGAATCGAGGCGGTCGCCGTGCCAGTCTTGAACTGGAAGGTGGATTCCTTGATGAGCTTCTTGACGTCAAAGTCCACAAAGCCCTTCTTGATGTTCAAGCGCGTGCGGTAGGCCCCCGTCCCAATTTCCTCGAACAGATTCGACATCTCAACCTCGGTATTTTCGCCGATGTTGATGGAGGTCCCGTCCGTAAAGTTGATGCCCACAACAGATTCGGCGCCTGTACGCACAAAGTCCGTCTGGAAAATTTTGCTGCCCACCTTGAGGGCAGACCAATCCTTTTGTTCAGCCTTTTGCCTCTGGACATCACCAATGGAGTGGCGAACCTTACCCACCGCCGAGGCGGCAAAAACCATACCCGGAATCAACAGGCAGACCGGGACAAAACGGACAAGAGAAAAAATGTGCTGCATAGGGCCTCTTTCAATGCAATCTTCCTCTTTAAAATAGTCCATTTTTTGCCCAAAAGGAAGGTTCTGCCGTCACAAAGTGATATAGAACAAACAAGCCCGCCTTGTGGCGGGCTTGTTGCCAAAAAACAGCGTTTTTGAGCAGTCAACTAGCGTTTTTCAGGTCGTTTGTAGCCGAACGGCTTCAGCAATTCGTCGGAGGACTTGCGTTTCATCCCCTTCTGCTGGTCGTTGTTGGGCTTTTTCGGGTACAGCGTACACTGCAAGGTGGAATTGATTTCGACCTCCGTCTTGTACACATAGGCTCCCGTCGAGTACAGGCGGCCGCTAATGGTGCGCACATCGCCGTTCTTGTCGGGCTTCATTTCAAAGTACATCTTGAGGAGGCCCGATTCATCCACAAAATCAGGATCGTCCAGGCTCTGCTTAAACGTGAAGTAGTCCACAAATCCGCCCAGGCTCGTGTAGATCCAGATTTTCACTTTGATGACCGTCTTGTAGAGACTATTCTTGCTAAAGTCCGAGTCATAGGAGTCGGCGAACTCCTCCGTGCAGTACTCATTGACATACTCGGCCACGGGCATCTTCTCGCCGGCTTCCACGTCTTCGAGGAACACCAGGCCATCGTCGTCAATCAGGTCGTCCAGGGTGGCGAGACCACCCACGGCACTAATGACCGGCAGTTTCACGTCAACACCAAGGGTCGGGCCCAAATGGGTTCCCAAGCCGGCATACGGTTCTTCGCCACTGCCTTCCTTGTTTTCAAAGGAGCCGCCAATCAGGGTTTCCTTCTCCTTCTGGGTCTTGACATTCAGCAAGCTTACAGCAAAGTTCTGGCCCTCTTTAGGCGGATTGTCGGCATAGTACTTCTGTACCGAGTCCGCATTGAGGATCGTAACAGGCTTTTCGATGCTGATCGCCACATCCTTGGCATTCTTCATCACCACAAAGATGGTATCGGCAGCAATGTTGCCGGCCTTGTCCTGGTAGTAGCGCACAATCACGTTCGCGCCCTTGTCCAGGCCCTGCAGGTTCAAGGAATCCTGTTCAACGCCGTTGACCGTCCACACCACGTTGATAAAGTTGGTGTAAACAATATCGCCATCCACCGGGGAAATGATCTCGACCTTCGGCCCGATCTGGTCCAGCACAATGAACACCGCACCAGTGGAGGCGTTGCCGTAAACGTTCACGTAGGTGTACGACACCGAGTAGCCCAGGTCGCCCGTGGCATTCTTCACAAGGTTACCCTTTTCGTTCACAACGTAGGCGACCTGCAAGGCGGTCCCGTCGCTTTCGGCTTCGTAGGTGACCGAGAACATGCCTGCATCCACCTTCTTGGAATTGGACTCGGCGGCAGAGGCGGTCATCAGGTTGCCCTCGGCATCCTTATACAGCGCCGCCCCCGTAATGGCGTCGGCCTGGTAAGAGACGGTCACCTTCTTGCCTCCAATAGTCATGTCGTAAGAGACTGTGATGACCTCGATGGAGTCCACCTGACCCTTGCTGTTTTCCACAGGAGTCTTGAGCACTTCGCCATCGTTGTCTGTCACGTAGTGTACCACCACCGATTTGCCGTTCACCTTTTCGGCATAATGCACCTTGACCACGTTGCCGTTATCGGGGACGCGGACCACCTTGGATTCAGGATCCAAATTCAAGGCGACACCACTCTCCGCAATCGAAGAAAGCGTCGAGTAGGTGTTGGACGGCACCGTAACCGTATCGGCAAGGTCGACTTTGATTACGAACGTCGTATCCGTCTTGGTCACAGGGTCCTTCACCGTGACCGTGACCTCGTTCTTGGTCTCGTTCACGTAAACGTTGGTATCGGCGGCATCCGTCTGTTCCACAATGGAGTAGATGTTCTTTGCCTTGATGGCGTCAACAGAGGCGCTGACCGTCACCGTCGGCGCAGAGTTGCTGTAATAAACAATCAGCGTATCGGCACCAGGCTTGTCCGTGGTCGGATCCTGGTAAGTCTTGATAATGACGTTCTTGCCCTCTTTGAGCGTAGAAGTCTCTTGCTGGACATTGCAGTTTTCCAGGCGCTTCTCGTTGGCGCACTCCCTCCAGAACACTTCCAGTTCGGTCTTGTTCGTGTAAATCGTATCGGGCTTCACCCAGCTCGTATCGCTGCTTTCTGCCTTCGTGATTTCAACATAGGAGCGTTCTACGACGTTCGTCACCTTGATGGTCACGTCAGCCGTATCGGTAAACTCGCCGTCGTTCACAGACACCTGGATGGTGTAAACCGGGGTCGTCTCGTAATCCAGTTCCCCAATCACCACAATAGAGCCGTCGGGTTTGACCTCGAACACATCGCTCTCGCCCACAAGTGCGTAAGTCAGCTTGCTGAACTCGGGATTGTTCACATCCGGGTCCTTCGCCTTGACCGTATCGACGACAGTTCCCTTGTCGGCGTCCTCGGCAACCTCGAACGTGGTGTTGTCCAGTTTCGGAGCCTCGTTCACGTCGGTAATCTTGATGGTCACGGTCCCCACCGATGCAGAGCCGTCCGGATCCTGGATGCGAACCTTGATGTCGAACGACTTTATGTTTTCAAAGTCAAAAAGCGTGCTATCCTTGACAAACACATCCCCGTTGGGTGCAACGTAGACGTAATCGGAGGAATCGGCCAGTTCATAAGAGAACACGGTGTAAGGGCCATCCAGATCCACGCCTTCCAACGTTCCAATCTTCGTCGAATCCTTGCTATTCTCAGGAACAGCGAGTTCCGTCGTAGTAAGGTGCGGCGGTTCGAACACGTTGTGCACATGGACAACCACTTCCGTAGTATCCTTGAGAGTCGGGTCCCTGCGGTCCGTGAGAGCAACAATCAAGGTAAACACCGTATCACGGCGGGTGTAATCCTTGGCGCCTTCCCAACCAAAGCCGAACCAAGTCGAGTCATCAACCCAGCCAATCTCGTAATCAAACTCATGCTTCGCCGAAATCGTACCGTCTTCTGCAATGGCGAATTCGGCCGAATCCCCGCCAATCACGCTGAACACGTTGTCGCGGAACTTTTCAACAAGGTCAATATCATCCCATTCCAGCTTCCCGAGAACCGTATCGCTCTTGGTATGTTCCAAAATCACGAATTCCTGCTTGTTCACAATCGGGTTCTCGTTCACGTCGTTGACCACAATCCTGCGGACCACGGAGTCCCGGCTGCCATCGGGGTCTTCCACCACAATGGTAAGGTCATGTAGGCGTTCCACCTTCTCGTAGTCGAGCTTGGCGCTGTCCTTGACCGAGACCACCACCTTGTAACGGTCGCCTTCCTTTTGGAGATCCACCGTAAAGAGGCTGTCGACACCCGTTTTCTTGTTGTCCACAATACTCGGGACCAACTGGGCGACGTCACCAGCATCCTCGTCCTCGACATAGTACGCAATGACCGGCGTTCCCGTGGGGACATTCTCGTTCACAGAGACCGTCAAGTTCTTGTCGCTGCCCGGAGTGCCCTTTTCGTCATCGCCATTATCGCAGTTGGCTACGCACTTGTCCTTTTCGTCGTCATCGCCGTCGTCGTCATCATCGGGGATAATCTTCGGAGTTTCGTTCACGTCGTTCAAATGGACCGTAACCGTAGCCGTATCAGAGTAGGTCTTGTCGGTCACGCGGACCTTCACCACAATGACAGAGTCCTCCTCGTAATTCAAATGCTTGTTGTCCTTGACGGCAACCTTGCCGTTCGAGTCAATGTCAAACCATTTCGAAGCACCCGGAGTCGTCGTGGGATCGTCGAAGAGGCTGTAATAAAGCGTACCGAAGGCAGCGTTCTTGACATCCGGATCGGAGGCGTCCACCTTGCCCACAGAATCGCCCACAGCCAGGTTCTCGTCAATCTTGAATTCAGCGTCGGCGACGGTCGGCTTTTCGTTCACGTCGACCACGTTGATCACGCAGACCAGGGAGTCCGCGCTTCCATCGGGATCCTTCACAATCACGGTCACGCTATGCGAAGGTTCCACATTTTCAAAGTTAAGCTTGGCGCTGTCCCTCACAAAAACCACCACCCTGCGGGAAGTGTCCGTGAGGTCCTCTATGACAACATCAAAGAGGGAATCAACGCCTGTCCCCTTGTTGTCCTTCAAAGTCGGTGTCAACTCGGCCAAGTCGCCGGCATCCACATCCTTGACAACGTAGGCGAACACAACCGTTTTGGTAGGCACGTTTTCCTTGATTTCGTACGTGGGGATCTTAGGATCGTCAGGATCCGTCGGCTTTTCGTCGCAATTCGCCACGCACTTCTTGTCGTCAGGCGGAATATCGGGGTCATCATCCGGGTCAATGAACGGAGGTTCGTTCACGTCGCTCAAATGGACCGTAACCGTAGCCGTATCAGAGTAGATCTTGTCGGTTACGCGGACCTTCACCACAATGACAGAATCTTCCTCGTAATTCAAGTGCGTGTTGTCCTTGACGGTCAGTTTGCCGTTCGAGTCAATGTCAAACCACTTCGAAGCGTTCGGGGTCGTCGCAGCGTCGTCAAAGAGGCTGTAGTAAAGCGTTCCGTAATCAGAATTCTTGACATCCGGATCAGAGGCTTGCACCACGCCCACGGAGTCTCCCACGGCCAGGTTTTCTTCAATCGTGAATTCGGCATCGGCGACAGTCGGTTCCTCGTTCACGTCAATTACGTTGATGATACGGATAATCGTGTCTGTGAGGCCACCCGCATCAATCACCGTGACAACCACCTCGTGAGCCGGGTTGACCTTTTCGTAATCCAGTTTCACGCTGTCCTTCACGACAATGGTCAAAATTCCACCTTCAAGAGTCACGCTAAACAAGCTGTCGGCACCGGTCGAGCCATTATCCTTAATGGACGCCGTAACCGACTCCAAGTCGCCGGCATCCACGTCACTAACAACAAATTCGTGTATCGGCGTCCCCGTCTTGCTGTTTTCGTTAACCTTGAAAGGTCCGTTGCAATTGGAGTCACCCGATTTGCAGCCGATTTCCGGTTTTTCGTTTATGTTCGAGATATTGATGGTCACTGTGCCGGCAGCTTTGAGATTTCCGCCATCCACAACTTGAACGCCGATCTTGATGGACGAATACTTTTCGAAATTCAACTGGGTGCTATCGGCAACGGTAATCGCGCCCGTGTTCCTGTTTATCTTGAAGCTGCTAGAAAGCCCGGCAAACCCGGCGGCATCAAACAGGCTATAGGTGAGCTTGCTATAAACCGCATTGTACGTATCGGGGTCCGTACCGGTGACGGTGCCCACCGAACTACCGACCTTCGGGTTTTCCTTAATGTTGAAGGTCTTGTTGGCAACGGCGGGTTTTTCGTTTTCGTCCTTCACCTTAATCTGGCGATCCAAGGTAAGGGTCTTGGCATCCGTAGCACCGGCATGGTTTGTCAAGGTCAAGGTCACATTGAATACAGTATCGATGGCTTCGTAGTTAAGTTTCGCCTGGTTGGTCACCGAGATAACCGTGTAGATTTTACCTGTACTTGTATCCTTGGCAACCGCAATTCCAAAGAGGTCCTGGGCACGAAGCCTGCCATCTGCCGTAGAAGTTTTTTTGTCGGCAAGAGTGGCAATAAACTGGTTCACGTCGGCCTTGTCAGAGGCATCTGGATCCACGATTTCAATCTTTGCAATGACGGTAGCATTGGCAGTATTTTCAAAGACCTCGTAAATATCCTTTCCGTCGTCCCATTGAGGTTTTTCGTTCAGGTCATTCAGGTCAATCGTAACGACTGCCGTCGCAGACTTGCCTCCACCATCAACAACCTTGACCGTAATATTAAAGGTCGGGCTCGTTTCGTAGTCCAACTTGGTAACATCCGAAACGGTAATAACACCCGTATTCGTGTTAATGGCAAAGGGCACGTCATTAGAAGTATTCGAGTCGTCGTTGACGGGAATAGAATAGGTCAGTTTGCCGAAGGAAACCGTAGAGCGGTCCGGGTCGGTTGCGACTACCGTACCCACGACCTTTCCGTTGGGAGAATTCTCATCAACCTTAAAGGTCTGCGGGTTAATAACGGGATTTTCGTTTTCATCAATGATTTTAATGGTCACGACAGATGTACCGGCAAGCTTTCCCACACCACCCGTAGTAGAAGCCTTATCCGTAACAATCACAGGAATCACAAGAACGCTATCGGTCGATTCGTAGTTCAGCGTCTTACCGCTCTTTACCGAAATCACACCCGTAGAACTGTTGATTGTATACAGGCTGTTCACCTTGGCATAGTTAGCATTCGTGGCATCAAACGAAAAGGTAAATTCCGTGTCATCGACATCGATGTTGTTTACCGGAATTACGCCTTTACGAGTTTTGCTGACTTCACCAAAGGTAATCGTGGTATCCCTTGCAACCGGGGCGTCGTTCACGGGAGCCACGTCGATTGTCGCCGTGTAAGCGTTATCGGACTTATACCCATTCCCGTCAATGACGCGGAACTTGAACGTGGCATACGCTTCGCCAAATTTATCTTGAGGTGCGCTATAAGCAAGGGTCGTCAATGATTCCGAAGATATTTCATCACCCTCAGCAACGGCAACGCCAGCAAGCGTCAAAGTCCCCTGGCCAGGCAATTTTTCGATTTTAACCTTGTAGCTTTCCAAAACCGCACCGCCGCTAGTAAGAGCCGGGAACTTTTCAAACAAGAATACATTGTCTTCAATCGCTTTGAATGTGGTATCTTTACTCTTCGGAGACCTGGGAACATCGTGGATAACCACATTCAAGTCACCCTGAAGTCCGGTCGTCCCATCGGGAAGCTCAACCACAGCGCCATCAATACTTAATACACGGAAGGTAAAGTATTCATCGTATTCGTCCACATTATCAAAGAGAATAGGAAGCATCACCTTGGTGCTCGGAGAAATAGCGCCTGCAGAAATGGACAGGGTTGCGCTGCCCGATCCGCACAGGGGAACACCCGTGGTATTTTCTAGATCTTCGACGCTTGCGCGATTTGCTTCGGCTTCAGTGGAATTCGTCCTGTTCTTGCTATTGTCGCCATCAAACACAAAGCAATAGTTCAAGTGGACATCAGAAATTGTCGTCTTGGACAACGTGATGGACATTTCCTGTTTGCCCTTGTTTTCCCACATTTCTCCCATACCCTTGGCGGTAACCTTGGACGGGTTAAAGGGAACGTAAATAAATTCGCCAGAAAATTCGGCGTCGATGTAAATATTTTCGGCAAGCAACTGCCCGGCCAAGTTCATGTGCTGCTTAATGCGGATTTCGTCAGCAGAGAGGAAGTTGCCCTGCAAGGTATCATTTTGTCCCAAAGCGTCAAAGACAATTTTATTGGGCGAATAGAACAATACGTTACCCGTATAGCTTTTGTTCGGAACAACCTTGTAAGAGCCATCCGCCTGCTTATAGCGGACTCTAATGGAGGACCCTGCCTGGAAGGTCTCAAAGTTATCTACGAAAATACGGGTAATGCGTCCTCCCGCAGGCATATCGATATAGAGGGTGCCGCCATTCACCAAGCGAATGCTCGACACGTGAATATCATAAACCGTTTTTCCTTCGGGAACGACAATGCTTTTCGGACCGGACTGATTCGCCTCTACGGCGCCAAGGGTTTGCGCATAGGAGCTACCAGAATAATTCGGAATGGTTAAATGCGTACCTACAGCGGGAACAGAGGGTGGACAGCTTCCATAGTTGTCTCCTGCATAATACCTGCTTTGATCTACATAATCGGTATATCCAGCAAACGTAGTTCCCTTAATGCACTGAGGCACACGTAGGTTATTGCTTTTATAGTTCTGAGGGTTCGTATTTTTGACGTTTCCCAATATACGTACGGGGCCTTTATATAAGGTATCGGAACCATCCGCAAACTTAACGTCATTTGCAATGAGGATTGGACCACCGATGCGGTGTTTAGTATTGTCCATAATCCAGTCGCCTGTGGCGGTACCCACGAACCCCACCGTATCGGACATGCGAACAATGCTCTTCATTTCGATGTTCTGATGGGCAAAGACCTTGTATCGCATCAGGTCGTTCCAATATCGAGCCTGAGCATCAGAAGACCCCGCTCCAGAGAAGGAGAAGCCTTTCATGGCTTCTTGTGTAGTAATTTCATTAGAGTCATCGTCCGGGTAGTGTCAAGGGTTTTTCGCAAAAATAGTTTGTTCCAACATCAGATTTAGGCTACATTTCCTTTCTTTCTGCTCTTTTCCAGTTCCCGTTT